>JAKSHV010000059.1 GCA_024399225.1 archaeon
GCCAACTTCACCACCTTCTACGGCGAGGGATCCATCATCACCAAGGCCAACGTGGCCGATGATGCCAAGAAGAACATGGACCACGCCATCCAGTGCATCGCACGTGCATTCAACTGCGTGGGATGCGGACTGTGTGCCGCACGGTGCGAGGAGCACGCCCTCTACATGGAGGACGGCAAGGTACGCATCCACGGCGAGGACTGCATCTTCTGTCAGCAGTGCTACGGTGCATGCCCTGCAGTCAACTTCGCTCCCGCGGCCAAGACCAAAGAAGAGGAGTTCGAAAACTGATTCTCACCACTCTGCCGGGACCTTCCCGGCAGACATTTTCCATCTGATCAGATACCTTATCCATTGTCGATTTTTGACTGTCTGGGTATGTGGAATCGACAATTACCGTATTCAATCTACCCAACCTATATATCCATTGTCAATAATTTTTTAACATGGGTTTTTCGACGGATGCACAAGGCAGTCGCAGATATCTCGCCGAGATCGATCTGCTGAAGACCCTTGCCTTCTTCTTCATGGTCGTCATCCACATCTATGAGAACTTCGCGTATTTCGAGATCTACCCATATCCTGAAAGCATCACCGACCACATCATCCAGTTTGTCGGAGGTCCGATAGCCGCACCCGCATTCATGCTCGCACTCGGAATCGGGATTGTATACACAAGCCACGGAACCCCGCGCGAATTCGCTAAAAGGGGACTTCAGATCTTCGTCATTGCCTACATACTGAACTTCCTGAGGGGAGGGATGTGGTATATCATCGGAGGAGAGGGGTTTGTAGAGATCTTCAGATACTGCTTCAACGTGGATATCCTCCACCTTGCCGGACTATCCTTCATGCTGGTAGGGCTGCTGAAGCATCTCAGACTCAACCACTGGCACATATTGGCAGTGGCGATCGTCATGTATATCATCGGAACCCTCTTCGACGGACATGATTTCGGAGAATACACCAACATGGTCGTCGGCCTGCTGCTCCCTGTTGATGATGGCATGGTGTGTTTCCCGCTTCTCACCTGGTTCATCTACATCGCGGCCGGGATCATATTCGGTTCGATGGTCAAGGGCAGCCCCGATGAAGGCAGGTTCTACCAGAAAGTGCTGAATGCAGGTGTGTTCCTGATCGTGGTCCCCACGATACTGATCCTCGCAACAAACGGCGACTTCGTAGAGATCTACACCATCCACAACGACCTCTACTACCATCAGAGCCCACTCCAGCTGATATGGATCTTCGGACTGTTGTTCATCGAGACCTCCCTGCTGTTCTTCATACTCGAATCCATCGGTTCGAAGAAGGTCGATTCGGCACTCCGTATATTCAGCAGGAACATCCCTCACATGTACTACATCCAGTGGGTGGCCATCGGATGGATCTATACCATCTACTACCTGCTGGAGCTGAAACCCGGCAACCTGGCAGTCGCCCTCACCGGAGTCACAGTGTTTGCTGTCACCTTTGCACTCGCCCCCGTTTTCAACAGGGTCAAAGCAAGACTGGCCCCTACTGTCGAGAACGTTGACTAATCAACTATAAATCAATGAAGGGAACTCACCGATTCATGCCTTTCGCAGAAGTGAATGGAATCAAATATCACTATGAGCGCGCCGGAACCGGTTGCCCTGTCATCCTAGTTACCGGACTCGCAGGAAACGTATCGTTCTGGAGCAAGATTGTTCCCTCACTCGCAGAGCACTTCGATGTCATCACCGTAGACAACCGCGGAGCGGGAAGCACCGAGTACAGCGGGGAGTTCACCATCGATGACATGGCAGACGACATCGCCGCCCTCGCCAAGCAGCTCGGACTCGAGAAGGTCCACATCCTCGGATGGTCCATGGGTTCCCACATAGCACTGAACTTTGCCGCACGCTATCCCGAACTCACCAGGACACTCACTCTCGTGTCCTCTTATCTTAAACGTCCCAGCAGGTCAGCATACGTCCTCAGGTCGATCGGAGAGCAGTACAGGGACGGCATCATCGGAGAAGAGGTCGTCGGAACCGTCATGAACACCCTCCTCTGGACCGAGTCGTTCTTCAGGTACATGGAGTCCACCGGCCGTCAGGTCAAGGCACTGCCCATAGACTCCAAGGAAGGAATGGTCGACCAGCTGATGGCTGTGGACAATTATGATATCGAGAGCGCCGCAGAGAAGGTCGCAGTCCCCACCCTGTCCGTCCACGGACTCGAGGACATCATGACCCCTCCAGTATGCGGAGACGAGATAGCCGCCAAGATCAAGGGATGCGAGATCATCAGGGTTCCTGAGGAAGGACACATCATCCGCCCCGACAAATACATCCCTCAGTTCGCACAGTTCATCGCGAAACACTAATCATCAAAACACAGGGGCTCCGGCCCCGCTTCCCTTTTCTCTCATTCGGAACGTATGCTTCCGTACTTCAGCCGGTACTTCGTGATTCCGTGAAGGAAGATATACATTATCATCGAGATGACGGAGATCACTCCCGCAACGACGTACATGTCGGGATAACCGCGAGCATCCGCAACCGCACCCAGCATTATGGGTCCGAATGCGAGGGCGATGTCGTAGAAATTCTGGAACATGGAGATGCATACGGAATATCTTTCCGGACCCACCCTTCTGATTGCGATTGATTGTCCGACCGCGTTCATGTATGCGATAATGAATCCCATGGCGGCACCGCAGAAGTAGATCGATGCGGGACTGTGGACCCATGCGAACACGAACAGTGATATCGAATAGATGATGAAGCAGGGGATCAAGGTTATGTTGTCCCCGTAACGGTCCGGGATCTTCGCCAGGAGGGTACGTGAAAGGAATGTGGCCACGGCCTCCACCAGATAGAAGTTGACCATCGCACTCTCAAGGTGTATCGATTCTCCGTACACGGAAGTGAATGTCAGGAGGGAGGAATACGAGACCCCGAACACAAGGAGAACGGAGGTTATCCTCAGTGCGGTGGGCTCGAAGTATTTGTTTCCAGTCTGCACGGTTCCCTCTTCGTAACGGATGGGTCTTCCGGACCTCAGCATCAGGGACAGCACCATCGGGACAAGGCAGCACAGGGCGGCAAGCTGGAAGATCAGCCCGTAGTTGCCGTCATACTCGAGATACATGCTCATGTATGGACTGAGTGCAGATGCGAGTGTGTAGGACAACATGAATAGACCCAGACCCTCCGCACGGCGTTTGGCGGGGACCACTGATGCCACCATGCTGTTGGCGCACAGTAGACCCACCCCGTAGAAGGCTCCGTGCAATGCGCGGACGGCACAGAACGTGTATAGGTCGGCACAATAGGGATATAGGAGACAGGAACCGCATCCGAGCAGTCCCGCGAAGAAGAGACAGTTCCTCCTTCCGAGGCCGTCTATCCTCGGCCCCAGAACGACACGTGCCCCCAGGGCCCCCAGCAGGAACAGGGTGTTGGCAACCGCGGACACCGACGGCGATGCACCGAACTCATCCTGCATGTATCCTGCGGAACTTATCAGGAGGAAGAGGTCCGTCGCGACGAAGCAGAATCCCATCGCAATGAGAATCAGGAAATCCCTGTTCACCAACCGCTCTTTCTCCAATATACCGCGCTCTGAGGGGCAGCTATCTCCAAGGGGTTTATACGGTTTTGGAACGCGGACGCACGTACGCGTGTGCGCATAACCTAATAAGGTATGTAGGAATAGCCAATCCCATGTACTACGACCCCGAGGATCTCAAAGCCGTGATGGAACGCGACCCGGCCATCATGGACGAGAACGATGCCATCAAGTTCCACACCGGCTTCAAAGCCGTCTCCATGTACAGGGAGAGCCATGAGCTCTGGCTCAAGGGAGAATACGTGAAGGCAAGGGAGATCAACACCATCGCCCACAGGGAGACCGGATGCGACATCCACCCCGGAGCGACCATCGGAAAGAGGTTCTTCATCGACCACGCCACCGGCGTCGTCATCGGAGAGACCACCATCATCGGAGACGATGTCAGCCTCTACCAGAACGTCACCCTCGGAGGAGTCTCCACCAGCAAGGGAAAGAGGCACCCCACGCTCGGAAACCGCATTGTCGTAGGTGCGGGAGCGATCATCCTCGGTAACATCACCATCGGGGACGATGTCAGGGTCGGTGCCGGAACCGTCGTCGTGAAGGACGTTCCCGCAGACTGCACCGTCGTCGGTGTTCAGGGAAAGATCGTCAGGCAGGGCGGCGTACGCGTCGACATGAAGGATGCACTGGACCACAACAAGATCCCGGATGTCATCCAGGAACGCATGGACAAGATGGAGAAGGAGATCAACGACCTCCGCGAACTCTGCATGATCCTCAAGAAAGAAAACGACAAACTCAGGGAGGAAAAACAATGACACTCAAAATCGGAAACACACTGACCAACAAGAAAGAGGAATTCAAACCCATCGTTCCCGGCAAGGTCAAGATGTACGTCTGCGGTGTCACCGTCTACGACGACATCCACATGGGACACGCCAGGAGCATCATCACCTTCGACGTCGTCAGAAGGTACCTCATGTACAAGGGCTACGACGTCACCTTCGTCACCAACTTCACCGACGTCGACGACAAGATCATCAACCGCGCCAACGAGAGGGGAATCGACCCCCTCAAGCTCTCCGCCGATTACATCGACAAGTACTTCGAGGACATCGAGAAGCTCGGAGTCAGGAAGGCAGACATCTACCCCCAGGCAAGCACCTCCATGCCCTACATCATCGACATGGTCCAGACCATCATCGACAAGGGCTTCGGATACGCCACCCCCAGCGGAAGCGTCTACTTCAGAGTCAAGAAAGTCGATGATTACGGAATCCTCTCCAACAGGACCATCGAGGACATGAAGTCCGCAGGACGTGTCGATCTGGACCCCGAGAAGGAGGATCCCATGGACTTCGCCATCTGGAAGGCCGCCAAGCCCGGTGAGTGCTTCTGGGACTCCCCCTGGGGACAGGGCAGGCCCGGATGGCACATCGAGTGTTCCGCCATGATCAACCACTACCTCGGCGACACCATCGACATCCACGGAGGAGGAAACGACCTCATCTTCCCCCACCACGAGAACGAGATCGCACAGACCAGGGGAGCCTGCGGATGCGCACTCTGCAACTACTGGATGCACAACGGTATGCTGGAGACCAAGGGCGCCGACGGAAAGGTCGTCAAGATGTCCAAGTCCCTGAAGAACTTCTTCAAGGTGGACGACGTCGCCGCCAAGTTCGACAAGTACACCATCCGTTTCAACTACCTCAACACCCATTACAGGAGCCCCCTCACCTACGGAGAGGAGAACATGCTGGAATCTCAGGCCGCACTCAAGAGGCTCTGGAACACCTTCCGCGAACTCCAGGCATACATCCGCGACGCACCCGCAGAGGGTTCCGATGCTGCCGAGATTGTGACCGCAACCAAGGAGAAGTTCGAGACCGCAATGGACGACGACTTCAACACCCGTGCGGCCATCGAGGCACTGTTCTCCATGTCCACCGAGGTCAACAAGATGCTCGCCGGAAAGGCAGTGTCCAAGTCCGGTGCAGAGGTCATCCTCGCATTCATCGCATCCGTCGACAACATCCTCGGAATCTACCCCGAGGACAAGGCCGGAGACAACGACGAGGAGCTCTCCAACGCAATGGCACTCGTCATCGACCTCAGGAAGGAGGTTCGTGCAAAGAAGCAGTACGACCTCGCAGACATGATCCGCGACAGGCTCAAAGAGGTCGGATACGCCATCGAGGATTCTTCGGAAGGCGCCAAATGGAAGAAGATCTGATTTTCAAAAAAGCAACCCTGGCACTCGGGGGAGGCGTCAAGCTTCCTCCGGGATTCCAGATGCCGGTAAGGGTATCCCGTTCCACCGCGGGACCCGGTGCGGGAAACAGTTCCGCCGCATTCGCGTTCGGAGGGGTGCGCGTCAAGAAGGGCATCTCCTACGAAGCCGGCGAGTTCGAACTCCACGAGGTGAACGGGAAGCTCTCCCTCACCCATAACGGCGAACCCTTCATCGACGAGGTTACCATCGAACCCGTCGTGTACCACTGCCCTCAGCAGGCATTCTTCACACTCGACCCCAGATGCGGATACCACTGTGCGTTCTGCGCATCCCCCAGACTCCCCCAATCCGATTTCAAGGGACACACCAACGAGGACATCGTCAGGAAATGCGTCGACTCCAAAGACGGCATCGTGGCGGTATCCCTCACCAGCGGAGTCTACGAGAGTGACATTCAGGGGGAGGTCGACGACTTCGTGGACTGCATCGTCAGGATCAGGAAGGAGCTCCCCGACATGCCCATCGGTATCGAACCCTAGATCGAGACCGAGGAACAGGTAAAAGCATTGAAGGAAGCAGGTGCAGACGAGATAAAACTCAACGTGCAGGCTGCAACCGCAGACATATTCTCAAGGGTCTGTCCCGACCTTGACAGAGACACCATATTCAAGTGCCTGGCACATGCCGTGAAGCACTTCGGAAAAGGAAGGGTGACCTCCAACATCATCTTCGGAATGGGCGAGACCAAGGAGGAGCTCGCACAGTGCATGGAGGAGATCTGCAGGATCGGTGCCATCCCCACCGTCAGGTCGCTGCGTTACAATGCCTACAACAGGGAATCACTGGCGGAAGCCATCGGACATCCAGAACCCGTCTCCCCCGAGTACATGATCGAGGTCGCAGAGCTTCACAGGACTATCCTTGACAAGTACGGAATGGACACCAACACCTGCAGGAC
>JAKSHV010000006.1 GCA_024399225.1 archaeon
AGTACACGGATTACAACGTATGCTGCCATTTTCACTCCTCCATGGAATCGGTGTCAGTCTCAGCGTTGTTGAGTCCGATAGGTCCTGCAACAATGTTGAGTTTCTCTGCCTGTGCGTCGGTAACCCTGACGACGGAGGTCTGCTTGAGTGCGTCGAAGGTTGCGACACAGTAGTTGACCTTGGTCTTGGTGTTTCCGGTTGCGAATCCCCAAGAGTCGTGGATACCGGCGAGGGTAAGAAGACTCTTTGCGACGTCACCGACTGCAAGTCCGATACCGCGGGGTGCGGGACGGAGGTATACAGTTACAGATCCGGAACGGCCGACGACCTCGAAAGGCAGAGAGTGGACGGAGCCACATCCGCATTCCCAGGAACCGCAACCCCTCTTGATCTCGATGATGTTGAGCTTTGCGTTGTCGATTGCCTTCTTGATGGAAGGTCCGACTTCCTTTCCTTTTGCACGTCCGACACCGATGAATCCGTCTCCGTTTCCAACGATGCAGGTGACTGCAAACCTTACCCTCCTTCCGGAGTCAGTGGTCCTCTGAACCATGTTGAGGTCAATGACTTCGTCCTGAAGGTCAGGAAGGAGAATGTCAACGATTTCGGGCTCGCGGAGAGGCAGTTTGGTTGCCAGAGCTTCGCTCATAGTGGTAACTTCTCCGTTAAGGACCATGTGTCCAAGCCTGGTTTTAGGTACCCAGTCAACCATTTTACTCAGCCTCCAGTTTCTCTTTCATGCTGTTGACAGCTGCTTCGATTGCTTCGTCGATGTGCTTTCCAAGGATCCTGTCCTCATCGGGGAATACATCCTCGCTGCAGGGGATCTCGAGTCCGGCATCCATCATTCCCTTTGCGACGGCGAAGAGGACTCCTCCGTGCTGGGGGTTCTGCATACCAAGGTCAAGTACTGCGTACTCGATCTCTGCTTTCTTGGCCCTGAGGCCAGCTGCGTAGCCGACGAGGTAGGCTGCAGGGACGGAGGAGCAGGAGTGCTCCCAGCCCATTGCCTTGAACTCTTTGGTGTCGGCTGCGGCTACTACGACATCTCCAGTCATGGTAAAGTCCACGAACTGGACGGTGACGTTCTTGTTGGACCTTCTAATTACTGCACGGGTCTCGTGGCTTGCAAGAAGCTTCTTCCTGATGTAGTAGTTAGTACGGCTTTCTCTTCTTCTGCGGAACGCAACTTTGTATCTAGGTCCTGTAGCCATCAGATCTCCTCCTTCAGGTTGCCGTCGGCGATCATGTGCTGCTTAAGGTTCCTGCGGGAAGTGTAGACTCCTCCCTTGGCTTTCCTGTAGTACAGCCTGTACACGGAAGGCGAAATCTTGCCGGTCTCGCGGAGCTGCTTGAGCTCGTCGCGGATAGGCCTGATGGTTGCGATCCATGCGCGCTTGGAGGGAACGCGTGCGTTTGCAGTTCCTTTCCTGCTTCCAGGTCCTTTGCGCTTACCGTTGGCTTTCTGTTTGGCTATGTATCTTATCCTACCTTTGGAAGTGCCTGCCTTGGGTTTGGCTTTGATGAGTCCAGACTCAATGGCGTTGCGGATGTCTCCGCGGGTGATGCAGTCCTGGACTTCCTCCTCTTTGGTGGGGTCGATCCAAACCCTGTTCTCACCGCACTTAAGGATCTCGGCTGCCAGACGTTTCTGGTTCTTAAGGTCGGCCATTTTCAAACCCTCCTCTTGACATCTGCGGGCATCTTGTTAAGCACGCGGATTCCGAGTTCCTTTGCCCTGTTTTCGATAGCGATTCTCTTCTTGACTCCGACAGTTCCACCGATACGGGCTGCCTGAGTCTTGGGGTTAAGATTCTCGAGTCCCTCTACGTTGTAGACGAGGACGTCTTCGAATCCTGACGGGTGAAGTCCCCTGACGAGTGCGGGTCCACCGTAGCCGATCTCGACCATCGGGGGCCTCCTCTTCATTCCCCTCCTCATCTTGGAGTGGATTCCACGGGGTTTCCTCCATGCCTCGCCGAGCTTCTGGTACCTGAACCACTCCTGCCTCTTGAAGGCGGGGCGGTTTCCGGAGATAACAGCTCTCTTTGCGAGTGCGTCAATCTGTTCTGCGCTGAGCTCTGCCTTGGGCTCGACGACGTATGCGTCGGCTGCGACGACTTCAGCTTTTGCTTCGCTCTTTGCGGGCTTTGCTGCCTCGTTGGAGTCGAATGCGTTCTTCCAGTTCTCTACGGCCTTAGGACCGACACCGGACAGAGTCTTGATGATCTGTTTGGACTTCTCGGCGTCGTTTACAGCGTCCTTGAGCTGCTCAACGGTGGTGATTCCGATGGACTCGAGCTCTGCAACGTTTGCGTCTTTGAAACCGGGAAGGTCCTTGAACTCTTTAATGCTCATTCTTTCACCTTGTGAGATTTGTGGACGATGTAAATACCATCCTCGAATACCCTCTTATCAAAGCCGCCCCTCATCGTGGATTTCTCGATGTTGGCTGCGGTCTGTCCGACCTCTTCTATGTTGATTCCGGACACGGTAACGTCGGATCCGGAGACTTTGACGTCTACATTTCCGACGAATTTGGCGTAACGAGTGGCGTGGCCTCCCATGTAGTTGTTGATCTCGAGCCTCTTCTCATTCTTGTTGACTGCAACCTTCATAGGGAAGTGGTTGAAGACGATCTTCATCTGGTAGGTGTAACCCTCGGTTACTCCGCGGAACATGTTCCTCACGTGGGCGTGGAAAGTTCCGACCATGGCTTTGTCTTTGATTCTCGGGTACTCGCAGCTGACGACTACCTCGCCGTCAGCTACGGATACATTCACGCGGGGGTGCGAGAAGTTTCTGCTCAGTTCACCTTTCTTTCCTTTTACGGAGAAGGTGTTCCCGTCCATAGAGACGGTGACCCCATCGGGTATGGCGATGCGGCTTTCGATGATCCCTGCAAATGTCATTGTTCATTCCTCAGTACACGTATGCAAGTAGTTTACCGCCAATTCCAAGTTCCTTGGCTTTGGCCTGTGCGACGACTCCGCTGGTGGTGGTGAAGATCAGTACACCGAAATCCTGGGCAGGGAGGTACCTTGCTTCGTATTTCTCGATGTCGCTGACTTTCACGGAGTACCTGGGCTTGATGACGCCGCAGTCGTTGATTGCTCCTTTAAGGAGGACACGGAACTTTCCGGCCTTTCCGTCTTCGACGTACTCGAACTGGTTGATGTATCCGTAGTCCTGCATTACCTTAAGGACACGTCCGATAAGTTTGGATGAAGGCGCGATTTCGCATTCCGCTTTTCCGTTGAGGGAAGCGTTTTTGATTACGCACATTGCATCATTTAATGGATCGCACTGCATTTTTGTTCACCTCACGAATATTTCTTGAATCCGAGCTCCGGGGCCATGTCTCTGAAGCACTGACGGCAAAGGTGCATTCCGTACTTCCTAATAATACCACGCCTGCGGCCGCAGCGGTCGCAACCGACCTGCCTTCCGAACTGTTTCTTAGGTTTCACTGAATCACCTCAACTTTGAATTTGTCTTTGACGAATTCGATTGCTTCGTCGCGCTGAACACGGTGCTCTTTGGGGAGCCTCCTGGACATGAGTGCCCTCCTCTCAACACGTGCTCCACCTTTGCGGCGGACGACGACGTTGACATCCATTCCGAAGATTCCGATCTCGGGGTCGTATTTCATTCCCTCGAAGTCGGTGTAGTCGGAGATTCCGAAAGACATGTTTCCTTCTTTGTCGAAGGAGTAAGAGTAGATTTTGTTCTCCCTGATGCTGAGTGCTTTTACGAGGAATTCCTCTGCCTCTGCACCCCTAAGGGTGACTTTGCATCCGAGAGGCATACCAACACGGATTCCGAGATCCCTGTTGACGGTCTTGGACATGGTCTGGACGGACTTCTGGCCGGTGACCATTTCCAGGACTTTCTGTGCCTTTACGAGTTTCTCTCCTGCCTCGCCGACACCGATGTTGACGGTGACCTTCTCGACACGGAGTGCCCTCATGGGGTTCTCGCTCATTCGGAGACCTCCGCGATCTCAGATTTCTGGGTTCCGATAACGAAGATGTTCTTCTTAACGGTCTCAGATCCGTCTTTGAAGGTGACGATGTTCTCAGTGGGCCTGTTGACAACGGTGTACTTGTCGATGGTCTCGACTGCACCGATGTGGCGTCCGGAGATGACGAGAACTACTGCGCCCTCTGCGAGGGGGTAGGACTTGACGATCTTTCCGGTCTCAAGGCATACCTTGACGGAGTCACCGGTCTTGAAGTCGCCGGAGTCGACAAGGATGTTCCTTCCACCGCTGAGGTTGACCTGCATCTTTCCGCCTGCGACGAGAGTCTTGTTCTCGACACGGCAGAGGATCCACCTTGCATCTTTCTCGTCGATTGCGACGAATGCAAGCTTTCCTTTGCTGGTCAGCTGGACACGGAAGTTCATTCCCATCTTGGGGATGGAAACGACGTCCATAAGTCCGATGGGTGCTTTTGCGTCTTTGACTGCCTTTCCGTTGACGATAAGGTCACGGGCTGCGACGATTTTCTTTGCCTCGCTGGCAGTGTCACATACCTTGAGCATATCCCTGAGGACGATGGTTGCGGGCATGGAAGTAGCGACGGAGTGTGCTCCGGCGTTCTGCCTGGTTGCCCACAGGTGGGTCTTCTTGGGGATAGGCCAGGTCTTAGGCATGGTGAGCCTTTTCATGTGGTTGCTCATTCTGCGGCCTCCTTCTTCTTTCCAAGGGCTTCTGCCCTAAGGGGATCCTCGAGATTCAGTTTGGTGATGACGAGGTTGGATGCATGGACGGGACGTGCTACTGCGGTTCCGTCTGCCTGTTTGATGGTTACGCCCTCGATGGAGACGCGGCCGGTCTTGGTGAATACCTCGATGACCTTTCCCTCGGTTCCGCGGACGTTCTCTTCACCGCGAAGGACGGCGACGGTGTCACCGGCGCAAACCCTTGCAGTGCGCTTTCCGTATTTCTCGGCAAGATCTTTGCTGAGGTGTGCGGAGAGCATCTTTCTCTTTACGTGGGCAGGGGCGTTAGCCTGTGCTTTCCTCTGAACCCTTGCTTTGCTGCTTACCATTTATTTCACCTCAAACGATAGTGCTGGCGGTTGCTGCAATCCTGGGCCACCTGTCGGCAGCTTCCCTTGCAACAGGACCTTTGATGTCGGTTCCTTTGGTCTCACCAGTCTCGGTTACGAGAACTGCTGCGTTGTCCTCAAAGAAGACCATGGTTCCGTCGGGACGCCTGTAGGGGCGCCTCTGGCGAACGATGACTGCGAAGACAATCTGCCTCCTCATTGCGGGAGTTCCCTTCTTGACGGAAGCGATGACCATGTCACCGACTCCTGCCTGGGGGACACGCCTTGCAACACCGTGGTAGCTGGGGACGGTGATGATCTCAACGACCTTTGCTCCGGTGTTGTCGATGACGGTGAGTTCAGACATGGTCTGAAGTCCGCGGGTCTGGTTTCCTGCGATTCCCTTCATCTGATTCACTCCTTCTTCTCGATGACGACGAAAGCTACGCTCTTAGCGAGGGGGCGGCACTCCATGATCTTGACGGAGTCGCCTGCTTTGAGTCCGAGGCAGGGTGCTGCGTGTGCGGCGTACCTGGAGGTCCTCTTCTCGTATCTCTCGTATTTCTTTACAAACATGAGATAGTCGCGTTTGACGATGACGGTCTTGTTCATCTTAACGGTCTCGACTACTCCGTCGATGATCTGTCCCCTGACGGAAAGGCTTCCGTGGAAGGGGCAGTTGGGGTCGTTGCACTCGCCCTGGGGCGCTGCGACCTCAATTCCAATGTTCTTTACGTTTGCTGTCATAGTATTTTCACCTAACCTTTTTCATTCTGTCTTCTGGTCGGTGAAGGATCTTGTGTCCTTCAATGTTAATCTGCTCGTTGTGATACGTGAACCTGAACTCATTCCCCGACTTAGGGACCATTCTCTCAGTTCCGGCCGATTCTATGGTGAACGTGTTCTTGGTTTCGTCGACCACTCTGCCGGAAATTCCGGAGAACGGCGCTGACAGCACAAGCACGTCGAGGCCTATGAGTTCAGATCTCAGGATATCGCTCTTGTTCATCCACTTACCTTACTTCAGTGCGGAATCCCATCTCCTCCAGGACGAGCTTCACTTTTTTCTTGTGATCTCCCTGAAGTTCGATGCGTCCGTCTTTGCAGGTTCCGCCGGCCGCGCATCTGCTTTTCAGATTCTTTGCGAGGTCGACGATGTCGATGTCGTTCCCGTCGATACCATCGATGACGGTTACGGTCTTTCCGTATCTGCGGCTGTCCACAGAGATTCTTACACTCTGCTGCTCACGTGCGATTTCCTCGCACATGCACAGTTCTTTGGGCAGGCCGCATTTAGGGCAGATCTCCGACATCAGAGGGTTTCCTCCTCTTTCTGAACAGTCAGAATGCGGGCGATGCTGGTCCTGATGGAGCGGATGATACCGGGGCTGGAGGGTGCGCCTCCCATTGCGGAGACACCCCTCTCATGCATGAGCTCGTTGCGGAGCTCTTTCAGTTTCTCATTGCGCTCTTCTGCGGACATGTTCCTGATGTCGGCGATTTTCAGTGCTGCCATTTTCATTCCTCCTTAACCTGGGAAGATGCCTCGATCTTGAAAAGATCGGGGAGTTTCTCTGCAGCCTGCTCTTTGCCGAGCACTGCGATCTCTGCGGGGAGCTTTGCGTCCTTGTGCATGATCTCAACGGTAACTCCGATGACTCCCATTTTGAGGGTTGCAACGGCGAATCCGTGGTCAACGAACTGGATCTTGGGGTCTCCACAGTATTTGATGGATCCCTCTTTGAACTTCTCAGTCCTGTGCCTCTGTCCGCTCAGCTTTCCTGCGAGGATGATGTAGCATCCGCGGGCTCCGGCGTCCATAACCCTCCTAAGGGTTGCGTGTCCGGCCCTGCGGAAGTGCCAGCCCCTCTCGAGGGAGAAGGCGAGCTTCTCTGCCATGATCTGTGCGTTGAGGGAAACGTCTCCGACTTCCTGAACCTCGATCTGGGGGTTCTCGAATCCGAAGCGCTCCTCGATGACGGTGGTCAGGTTCTTGATGGTCTGACCGCGGCGTCCGATGACGAGTCCGGGCCTCTCGGTGGTCAGGATGATGCGGGTTCCCAGAGGGGTCCTCTGAACATCAAGACCTCCGAATCCTGCGCGGGAGACCTCTTTCATGAGGTACTCTTTGAGCAGAACCCTGCGGACGTTCTCTGCGACGAATTTTCTCTCTGATGCCATTTCACTCGACCTCCGAGATGATGATCTCGATGTTCACAGTGTCCTGGTTCCACTCAGTGGCACGTCCCTGTGCCCTGGGCATGTGGCCAGGAATGACCTGTCCCCTAGAGGTGCTGATGGTGGTGATGACCATGCTAGCGGAGTCAAGTCCCTTGTAGTCGGCGTTTGCTGCTGCGCTGTTGAGAGTAGCAAGGATTGCCTTGGAGACTTTGACGGGGTATCTTCCAGGTCCGACTCCCTGTTTGTGGGAGACGCGTTTGTTGTACCTCCTGAGTTTGACAGGGGTCTCTTTTGCGATGACTGCCTCAAGGAAAGCCTGTGCCTGGGGGACGGTCATTCCCTTAACTGCAAGTGCGACCTCACGGGCGAACTTGGGGGAGATGGGCTGTTCCCTGGTCAGTGCTTTTGCGGTGGTGTCAGGGTCAGAAACAGTAGTGTATCCTTTGTTAGTCATATCCAAACACCTCACTTAAGCGGCATGAACTTGGAGGACCTAGTTGCACCGACTCCGGGTCCGGAGTGCTCGGGGGCCTTCCTGTTCTGAATGAATTCACCGAGGAAACATCCGATCATCTCGGGTTTGAGTTCAACCTCGACGAACTCTTTTCCATTGTAGATTGCGACGGTCTTTCCGACAAAGCTGGGGATGATGGGGAGATCCCTGCGGTGGGTCCTGACGACCTCATCGCACTCACCGTTGAGTTTGTCGAAGACGAGCTGCTGCTCGTAGTTCAGGCCGCGGAGGTAGGTCCTCCTAGACCTGGAAGGCAGAAGCTCGAGGACTTCGTCGAAGGGCATAGCAAGGAGCTGTTCCATGTTGTATCCACGGAACATGAACTCCTTCTTCCTGCGGGCCTGAATTGCGGATGCCTTCTTCCTGGACTTTCTCCTGGAAGCTTTTGCGGAACCCATAATCTTGTTTTTTGCCATTGAGCTCACTTCCTCTTAACTTTCTTCTTGGGTGCAATAAATCCAGCTTTCTGTCCCGGAGGTGCGTTCCTTCCATGGCAGTTGGGTCCACCGACGTGGGGGTGACTTCCTCCTCCGTTGGGGTGGTCTACAGCGTTCATTGCGACTCCCTTGGTCTTCTTGTTTGCGACGGACCTGGACCTCAGGGTGTGGAAGTTCTTTCCTGCTTTACCGAGAGGTTTGTCGATCCTTCCTCCACCGGCGACGACTCCGATTGCTGCACGGCAGTTGGGGTTGAACTCTTTCAGTACGCCAGAAGGCATAGAGAGAACAACGACTTTTCCCCTGCTGACAACGAGTGCGGAGGTTCCGGCGGTCTTTACGAATTTTCCTCCATCTCCGGGCTGACCCTCGATGTTGTGAACGAGAGTTCCCTCAGGGATGTCGGAGAGTACGAGGATGTTTCCGGGCCTGACTTCAGATCCGCCGATCTCGACGGTCTGTCCAACCCTGGTACCCTCGACTGCAAGCTGATAGCTCTTCTTACCATCATAATCGATGACTGCGAGAGGGCAGGTCCTTCCAGGAGCCTGAATGAGGTCCTTGATGGTTCCCTGTGCTTCGTAGTGGGGGATCCTGATGTCGTCCACGTGTCTGTGGGACGGGGAGCGGTAGTGAGAGCCTCCACGGGCCCTCCTCTGCGGAATTAATCTTTTTCCCATGTTTTACACCTCAGAATACTCCGACCCTCATACCGACATCTTCTGCAGAGTAGCCCTCTGCGAGCTTGATGATGGCGTGTTTGCCGTCTTTCTGGATTCTGGTCCAGACACATACGACCTTGACTTCGAAGCGCTCTTCGAATGCGGCCTTGATGTCTGCCTTGTCAGCGTCCCTGTGGACGATGAACTCGATCTTGTTGCCGTCTTTGTAGTTCTGAGCAGCGGTTCCACCCATGAGGTTGAGTGCTTTCTCAGTGACGTACGGCCTTACGAGAATGTCGCTCTGCTTCATTCGGTCCACTCTCCAATCTTTGCGATGGCGGATTTGGTGTAGACAGTAAGCCTTCCTGCGTCTCCTCCGGGAGCGAGCAGGCTGGTGTTCAGGGTGCTGATCTCCTCGACTTCGACTCCAGGCAGGTTGTTAGCTCCCTTGAATACGGGTGCTGCCCTGTCTTTATCAGATACTACAATAAGAACAGATACAGGGGTCCTGTATTTCCTGTTCCTCATCTTTCCTTTTCCTGCGCGGATCTTGGTTCCCTCTTTTGCGCGCTCGACATCGTATCCGATTCCGATTGCGTCGAAGAGTGCCATAACATCTGCTGCGGTCTTGACGTCGTTAAGTGCGTCGTCAACAACGATGGGGAAGGAGACTTTGTCGTCGAACCTGTGTCCACGTGCTTTTACGCACTCTGCACATGCGGTTGCGGCGAGAGCGGACAGGCGAGCGATCTTGAGCTCTTTCCTGTTGACTTTCTGGTCCCAGATCTTCTCGACTTTCGGGGGGTGTGCCCTCCTACCGGAGACGTTGTTGGGGGACTGGGTTGCTTTCCTTCCGTCGTGGAGACGCTGTACACGTGCAACTCCACGTCCTTTTCCCCAAGTGCTGACAGAGTGCCTCATACCGGACCTAGGGTTAGGACCGTATGCCTGCCTTGCGTTTGCGGCGGCTGCGAGGATTGCCCTCTTGATGATGTCAGGCCTGTATGCGGTGTTGAATGCTGCGGGGACCTCGATGGTTCCGGAAACCTCTCCCTTAACGGAATAAACGTTGGTTGTGGTCATTCAAATCATGCTCCCTGCTTGGATTCGGTCGAGACATAGGTAACCTCGGCTGCACTTACGTCTGCCTTGGCAGGAACTCTAACTCCGTCCCTGAACCTGATAAGCCTCTTGGTGGGTCCGGGAACGGATCCCTTGACAAGAACGTAGGTGTTCCTGACTTCACCGTAGTTGGTGAATCCGCCCTTGGGGCTTACTTCTTTACCGTCGGTTCCGACTTTGATGATCTTCTTGTTGATTTCAGTCCTCTGGTGGTATCCCATCTGTCCGGGAAGAGGTACGGTGGACCTTACGTATCCAGGCCTCTTAGGACCAAGGTTTCCGATTCCACGGCGGTGCTTGCTGTTCCTGTGGGACAGAAGCTTGATTCCCCATCTCTTGGTGGAACCCTGGAATCCCTTTCCTTTGGTGATTGCGATAACATCGATGACTGCTCCCTCTGCTGCGAAGTCGGTAACAGTGACCTCTTTGCCGAGGATGGTCTTGGCGTACTCGATCCTCTCTTTGATTGCTCCTCCGCCGATCCTGAGCTCCATTAGGTCGGGTACTTTCTTGGGTACACCGGAAATGAGCTTGGGCTGGGTGTATGCAAGGACACGGACGTCCTCGACATCGAAGTTCTCAATCCTGGAGAAGTCGGGCTCGCCCCTCTTGGGTACGTTGACCCTCCTGTCAAGCAGGGGGTCGACATCTGCAGCCCAGATCTCGCCGGCGGTCTTGAGGCCGTCGATCTGCTGTTCGTAGAACCTGATGGCTGCGATCTTCATGGGAGGGACCTCGATAACAGTAACGGGGGTCTGAACTTCCATTCCAGAGGTGGTGCTCTTTGCTCTCTTGTCAACGACAAACGCGTGGGTCATTCCTGCCTTGTATCCTGCGAATCCCTGAATCTTAGGTGCTCCGCTGATCTCGGGCCAGGAGTCTAACCTGGGCGTCTGTGATTTTGCTCTCTTCCTAGGGCCGAATGCCCTGGATCCCTTCTTTGGGCGTCTTCTTTGCGGCATATTTTACACATACCTGCGAGGGTCTCTTCGCTAACCTCGCGCTATATTTCAGACGAACGCCTTCATGAACCGACCGTGACACCTTATTCGCCCTCAAAATGCCGTTTCGGCTGAGGACAAGCATGGGTTGCTATGCATTGCCCGATGTGTCTGGTCGGACATAGAGTATGTCCAATCTAAACCTCTCGTAAGGCCACGTTGTATATAAAGCCTCTTACGCGTTACTTTATAAAATATTATAATTAAAAATAAGGGGTTTCGGAAGGAGAGGGAGAACTCAGAGTTCGCCCTCTTTTGCCTTCTTTTTTGCACGCTCCATGCGCTGCTTTGCGGTGAATCCGGTGGCGGCCTCGAGGAACTTGTTGAGTGCCCTCTTGGAGTCGATGATCTGGTCGTCGGTGAGAGATTTGATGTCGTCTATGTTGACGGTCAAAAGTCCCATCTGGGTCTTTGAGAGAACCTTGGCTTCGATCCTTGCCATGGCACCATAGGAGGAGATGAAAACACCGTTCTCTTCGGAGACATTTCCGAATGCGGTCTTCATGAGCTCTCCGAGTTTAGCGCCCTCTACCTTTGCGTAGAATCCCCTCTTGATATCGAATTCTGTCATTTCGCCTGCCATTGAATCACATCCTGATTGTAAGGTCGCTGTCGAACGCACGGCCTAGATCTGCCGGGGTTCCCAGGTACTTCTCTGCTTTAAGGTATTGCTCCCAGGTTAATTTACATTCGCATGAAACGTCGAGGTCCGAAGGGTCCTGGCTGAAGGAGAATTTCTCGATCGCGGCAAGTGCTGCCTCATCGCATTTTCCACAGTTGTGAACACCCCTCTGAGAACCTCCTCCGGAGGGGGACGACATGAGCCTGGAATTAACAGTGCCAGATAGCTGTTTCATTACAGAAATCAATGACCAAATCCAAGGAGATCTGAAGTCCCCTCTCTTCCACAGTCTCTCCACGTACGTTCCGAACTGAACATTGAGGGGATTGATGGATATCTCGTCGGAGAACGGGTCTGCGAAGCGTGCGGACGTGATGGCGTCGTCCATTCCAGACTTCTCCGAAAGGAACGGGGGTTTGAGAAGAAGATAGGTCCTGACTTTGATGCCTGCTGCCTTGAGCTTCTCTCCGGCCTCTTTGCTCTGTGCCGCGGTGAATCCTTTGTTGACGCAGGTGCGAAGTACCTCTTCATTGGAGGATTCGAGACCTAATGCCACAGTAAGGTTCTTGGGAAGTGTTGCAACAAGCTCATCGGTGATGAACTCGGGCCTGCTCTCGACAAGGATCCTCTTGCATCCCGCATACTCGCGGAACATCCTCTCACGGATGGATACGGGAATCTCGTTGGTGTCGAAGAAGCTACCGGAAGTGTAGATCTTCACGAAGGGCTCACCCTTGTATTTTGACAGTGCCAGATCCACCTGTGCGTTGAGATCTTCCTCAGTGACGTTGTTGAGTGATGCAGTGCGGTATCCGCACATGGTGCATCCGCCGCTGCCTGCCTTTGCCCAGCAGCAACCGTTGGTGCGCATGATGAGGACCTGTGCCTTCACGGTCTCCCCATCAGCCATATCGTTCTCCGACCAAGCCGCTTCCAGCTCGTTCGGCATCCTTTTGCCTTTCATTGCACAACCCTACTCCTCGGTTGGAATTAAACCTATCGTGCGCAGTCGTACGCGCACGTAATTAATTAATAATGGGCGTCGCCTACACCGTGATAGGCATTAACATGGCAAAAAAGATCATAGTCATTGGATCCGGTGCAGCAGGAATGTCCGCAGCATCTGCCGCCAGGGCTGCAGACCCCGAAGCAGAAATCACTGTCTTCACCGAGGACAGGGATGTGGCATACTCTCCCTGTATGATCCCCTGGGTCCTTGAAGGAAAGGCCACCTGGGACAGCATCATCATGCACGACCCCGCTTGGTACGCCAAAGAGAGGAACATCAAGATCCTCACCGAGACCAAGGTCGAGGCAGCAGTCAACGACAGGGCCAAGGACGGAACCGTCACCAAGACCGTCACCGCAAACGGCCAGACCTATGAGTACGACTCCCTTGTTCTCGCAACCGGTGGAAAGGTATTCATCCCCCCGATCGAGGGAACCAAACTCCCTGGAGTATTCACCGTCAGGACCGTAAAGGGCGGAGAGGAGATCGAAGCATACCTCAAGAAATCCCAGAAGGTCGCAATCGCAGGAGCAGGAGTCATCGGACTCGAGCTCGCACTCGGACTTGTCAACATCGGAAAGGATGTCACCGTCATCGAGATGATGGATCAGGTCATCCCCCGTATCGCCGACAAGGACATGGCAGAGCCCATCCAGAAATACCTTGAGAGCAAAGGTGTCAAGTTCATGATGAGGACCCCCGTCCAGGGAGTCATCGGAGCAGACAAGGTCGAGGCAGTCAACGCAGGCGGAACCGAAGTTCCCTGTGACATGGTCGTCTTCGCAACTGGTGTCCGCGCCAACGTAGACCTTGCAGACCAGCTCGGTCTCGACAAGGGTCAGATGGGAGCACTTCTCGTCTCCCCCACCCTCCAGGCATACAAGAGGGGAAGGATCGTCCCCGACATCTTCGTAGCCGGAGACGTCATGCAGTGCCAGTCCGCAGTATACGACGGACCCACCATGAGCCAGCTCGGATCCTCCGCAACCAAGGAGGGAAGGATTGCAGGAGCCAACGCCGCAGGCAAGAAGCTCCAGTTCGGTCCCGTCGCAAGCCCCTGGGTCAGCATCATCGGAGAGAAACAGATCGCAGGTACTGGAATGTCCCTCGGACTCGCTTCCTGGTATGGTGTAGAGTGCGTTACCGGAAAGGCTGTCGGACTCACCCGTGCAAGGTACTATCCCGACGCCAAGGAACAGATCGTCAAGGTCATCGCCGACAAGACCACCCACAGGCTCATCGGTGCACAGATTCTCGCAGGTGAGGAGGCCACCGGACGTATCGACTGGCTCACCGCAGCAATCATCAACGGAACCACCGCAGAAGAATTCCTCATGCAGGCCGAGAACGCCTACTGTCCCCCTACCTCCATGGTCAGGGACGTCGTGTTCGCAGCAGTAGAGGACCTCGTAAAGAACCTGTGATCCGATGGAGTACGGCGAGTATCAGAGGCTCTACAAAGGCCTCAACACCCCCGAAGATCTCCAGGCATTCCTAGACGAAGGCTACGACAAAAACCTCCTCGAGACCCTCTACAACCAGAAGGTCAACAGGACGGTCAAGAAGAAGTACCACATCGTCAAGAAAAACTCAGCTAGAATCCTCAGGATGTGGAAAAGGGGGAAGTCCATCTGCGAGATCGCAGATGAGTACGGCTTCCCTCCGATCCTTACCGCAATGATGATCTTCCAGGAAGACGGTTGCGGCAAGAAGATATTCTGGGAATATGTCCGCGACCCCAGTCTCCTCGACAGCGAGGAGACGGCCGCCGAACTCCGTGAAGCCTCCGAGAGGGACCTCGTGTATTCTATCGAAGGCAACGAGAGGAGCAAGGAGAGAGGCCAGTGGGGCGAGGGGCTCCTCTGGAAATGGTTAGATGACCAGGGAGTCACCTACAAGACCGAAGCCGATGAGCGTCAGGAAGACGGACAGCAGGGATCCAAAACACCCGACTGCCTTCTGGACGAACCCATGGACTTCTGCGGAAAGAAGATCTACTGGATCGAGAGCAAAGCCTCCTTCGGCGATGCTACCGAGTTCAAGTTCAATTCCACCAAGCAGCTGATACCCTACACCGAGCTTTTCGGCCCCGGAGTAGTCGTATACTGGACCGGTCACCTTGACGGCCTTGAGTGCCCCAAGAACATCATTCTTGAGGACATCGGAATTCTGGAAAAATCTCTTAAGAAATGGAACAAGGAATAAGGGGGATCAAACCCCCTTATTCCTGTTATTTTGTGTGCGTTTACAGTGCAGGAATGTTCTGAGCAAGCTCTTCCCTGAGCTCACCCATGGTTGCAGTCCTCTCCGCATATGCGTTGTGCTTGTGGATGGACTCCTGGGAGTCGCTGATGACCCTTACCTCGACATCGTCGGGGAGGTTAGAGTAGTTGTGGGTCACGAGAGTGAGTCCGTTCCTGACGACATCCTCTACGAAGCGGGTGTTGGTGTGGGCGTTGATGACAACGCTTCCCTCGTCCTCCCTCTTCAGGAGTTCGAAGGTGGGGGTGGAGACAGACTTCTCTGCGAGTGCGATGAGGTCATCGACACAGATGTTCTGGTTAACATCGGTGGTGAGGATGATGGAGCAGACGTTCCTCTGGTTGTGGGACATCATGGGGAAACCGGGGTTCTCGACGTTGAGCATCTCACCGACGGTCTGCTGTGCACAGGGACAGGCGGTCATACCGACTGCCTCGACACCGATGGTCTTGCGGATCTCTCCGTTCCTTACTCCGTGTGCACCGGCGTGGATAGTGTACATCTCGAGGGTGTCCCTTCCGGAGGGGGTCTTGTTTGCCTTGAAGTATTCTGCCTTGATGGTAACGTAGGCGTTCTCTGCGTACTCGTGTTTGACGAGGAGCTTCTCTACCATCTCGACGGCCATGTTCTCGAGACCGGTGATAGGTTTGCTGGTGCTCTCGTCTGCGACCATCCTGAGTACCTCGACGTTCCTGGAAAGGTGGGAACCTCTCTGGGCTGCGGGGAGATCTACGAAAATGTCGATAGTGCAGTTTACTACGCTGTTGAGGGGGCTGGTAAGTTCAGGCCTGCTGATAAGGACAGGCTTGCGGACTCCGGAAACTCCAACTTTGGTAAGTTTGAAGCCGGAAGAGCCTTTTCCGTACTGTACGTCACACATCAATGCCATGGGGGTAAAGTAGCCTAAGAATTACTTAAAAGGTATACCTTTACCATTATTTTTGTAGACCATTATTAGTACATTGGAGACCCAAAACAACCCAACAGAAATAAAGTCGTTTTACAATGACATAGGCATGATGATGTGCGGAGTGGACGAAGCAGGCCGCGGACCGATGTTCGGACCGCTGGTGGTCGGAGCAGTAAGCTGCGATGACGATGCCGTCCTCCAGGAGATCGGTGTGAAGGATTCCAAAAAACTTACACCGAAAGCTAGAGACCGTATGTTTGACAAGATCACAGAGGTCGCCGATGTTTGGGTAACGGTCCCGATTTCGGCTGAAGAAATCAGCACACAGATGATGTGCCAGTCACTCAATATGATCGAACTCGAAGCATTCGTCAAAGCTGTCTCCGGGATCTCCGCAGATGTAATCTATGTGGACTGTCCAGATGTGAAAACCGACCGTTTCGGAAGTACCATGTCCGAGAAACTGAACGGAAGGAACGTCGTAGCAGCCCACAAGGCAGACGAACTATATCCGGTAGTATCTGCTGCGTCCATTGTCGCCAAGGTGACAAGGGACAGGATGCTGGACGACATCCGCAAGGAATTCGATTGCGAAATCGGTTCCGGATATCCCAGCGATGCCAAGACCGTCAGATTCATCGAAAAGTGGATTAAGGATAACGGTTGTGCACCACCACATACGCGTACGTCCTGGGAACCCGTAAAGAAGATGTTATCTGCCCGCAAGGTTACCCGGATAGACGATTGGTGATTCACATGACTATGGAACCCCAGATCCAGGCTCTTGTCGACAAGTTCAACAAGAAGACCGCAAACGACGAAGAGATGAGAAAAGAGGTCGAGCACCTCACCAAGACCATCAACATCGATCTTGAGACCGAGATCTACTCCGTCAAACTCGAGAACGCACACATGTCCGACCTCAAGGCAGAACCCATCGAGGATGCCGATGTCGTCATCGGATGCACCGTCGAGAACTTCCAGAAGATCCTCGATAAAGAACTCAGGCCTATGAGGGCATATCTCACCAAAAAGATCACTCTCAAAGGAAAGATTCAGGACCTTATGTTCCTGAAGAAGTTCTTCTGAATGTACTTTCCCCTACACGAGATGTTATATAGGAAGTCCGTGTAGGGGGTCACATAGCGAGGTAGGGTAGCCAGGATATCCCGTCGGGCTCATAACCCGGAGATCAGACGTTCAAATCGTCCCCTCGCTACCATTTTTTATTTCGACTTGTAAATCTTCGATCAGTCGATTCTTGTTTT
>JAKSHV010000060.1 GCA_024399225.1 archaeon
GAAGATTCCTTCAGGATCGTCCGAAGTTTCCACAGATAGTCCGTTTTCTCCCAGACTTGAGAGTTTTCCGAGAATCGGTTTGGTGTCTCCGCACGAATGAATCGTTGTGAGTGATTCTGCGACCGATATCATATGTCCGACTGGTTCGCCGACCATCGTATCGAACTCGGAATTAGTGGTGAGGTTTGAATCTGCCATGGCGATTATCTGCACGTCATCGACTGTCTCGGACAGTTGCTTCAGTTCCTCCGTCATCAGGGGTGTTAGGGCTCTGATCCATTTCCTGCAGGATTCCGGCTCGATCAATGTTCCTACAAGATAGTCATCTGCACCTAGAAGTTGCATGGTGGCGGTGGCCGGATCAACACAACCTCCGATGGTGAAAACATCCTCATTCTTCATGACGATCCCGGCAGCCTCTCTGACTACTGGGAGTCTGCCCGTTTCCGAATACTCAGCAGGACTAGGGAGATCTGGCACATCTGGTATTCCGTCCTGATCGCGATAAGGGGATGAGACAACGGCAGGCTGTCTGTCGCGTGAGGAATCTCCCAGTACACAACCCAATGCCTCGGCCTCGACGGTTATACAGAACGGCACTTTGGCAGTGGCGAATCCGAACTGTCTGTGAAGTTGCAGAGATAACTCAGCCATTTTGTTTGCTTTGAAAATAGCCTCTGGCCAGGACGAATCACAATGATCCATCTGCCCTATCGTTCCGGTTTGGGTGAAAACAGCCGGCGGAGAGGAATGGATATCCTTTCCAGATAATGCATCGATGATCTCCTCGCGCGTGTTCACGAAAGAAAATCGTCCTGCGATTATTCAATGATTGCGCAAACAAGTAGGAATAAGGCGCTGATTAGTTGGAATTTCAGAAGAAACATGGCGGGCCTGAAGGGATTCGAACCCTTGGCCGTTCGATTAAGAGTCGAACGCTCTACCTAGCTGAGCTACAGGCCCCGTTATAACTCGCCTATCGCCTCATAGTTAATAAATCTATTGTCCTGTCCGAGGGGCCCTCATCCTCATCTGGGGCAAAACATCAATATAAGCAACACCATTCGCACCTCGATGAGCCAGTTAAGGGTTAGGGATTTGATGACCACTGAGGTCATAACTGTGAGGCCTACGGACACCGTAAGGCAGGCAGTCGTAAGGATGGCAGTTGACAACGTTAACGCTGCACCTGTCGTAGATAACAGGAACCACGTTCTTGGAATTATCAGTCAGACCGACATTCTCAAGCTCATTCTGAGGTACCAGCAGAAACTGGACAAGGCAGATGAGGGAAAACTTCTCAGCACCCCCATGGATTCCTCCGCAACCTCCGAGGCGGTCGCCCTTGCAAACAAGGAGATCTCCGAGATGAAGGTTCAGGACATCATGGTCCACAGCACCCTCACCACCACTCCCGATGCAGAAATCATCGAGGCACTCAAGGCAATGATGGCTCTGGACGTCGGAAACCTGCCCGTTCTCGAACAGGGCATCCTCGTAGGAACCATATCCCGTTCCGATATCATCTTCTATATCTACAAGAAGAAAGCCTGAGGATCCATGCTAGAAGTGCATGTACTTGCCAGCGGTAGCGACGGAAACTGTACCGTCATAGAGTTCGATGATACTGCGATAATGATCGATTCCGGTCTCAGCTATGCGAAGACCCACAAGCTCATGGAGCTTGAAGGCATCGACGAGAGCAAAATCTGTGCACTTCTCCTAACCCATGAACATTCCGACCACGTCGGCGGAGCAGGGCCCGTGGCACGTAAGCTCAATGTGCCCATATTCTGCAATCCAGCCACCTTCGATTCGTTCAACCATGGAAAGGTCGAATACTGCATGACCCAGACCATGCAGAGATTCAACATCGGAGACTTCAATATCCTTCCCCTTCCCACCATGCATGATGCCGTCGACCCCAATGCCTACTCTGTAAATGTTGGTGGCAAGAACATCCTTATCGCCACCGACACCGGTGTATTCACATTCCCTATCCGCCAGGCGCTGGAGGATCCGGATTTCGCCATAGTCGCGGCAAATTACGATATCAGGATGCTTCGTGAGGGACCATATCCCGAGGCCACGAAGAAGCGTATCGAGAGCAACATCGGACACATGGGCAATGTGGATTCCGCCAAGGAGATCAAGAACACCGCCGTCAAGGAGAACAGGCAGATATTCCTGGGGCACCTGAGCAAACACAACAACACCCCCGATATCGCAAGGGACACAGTAGCCCAGATAACCGGAATAAAACGTTACAAACTCGACTGTCTCGAGTTCATGGGGGATACCCGCACCATCACTGTTTCAAGGTGAGGTGTTGATCTTCACTGCCATACTGCGTGCGATGAGAGCGTCGGCAAGCATCTTGGGCAGGAACACGACCTGTTTTTCCTTCAGATCATAATCGTTGCGGGGTCCCGCAATCTTCTGTGTATCCTGGGTCATGCGGACCGCGATACATTCTTCATTGATCTCGTAGGTCTCCTTGGAGGCAGGCTCGTCCGGAGAAATCATATCGAGTTCGTCTTCGGGGATCTCCATATCGGGTTCCTCGTCAAGGTCGAACTCACCGTGTTCGGGAATAATGTCTAGGGGTATGTCCGCAGGGATTTCCTCCACGGCCTTCTCGGTCACCACAGGTGCTGCAACGGTCTCCTCTATAGGAATAGGGATGTCATCTTCGGGTTCGTAGTATTCCTCCACCGGTTCCTCCTGGGGGATCGGAATGGTCTCCTGGGGGAGGGATTTTGGTTTTCCGACTTCTGCGATATCGGGGGAAGAATAACGTACGTTTCCGCTGAGACGGTCGAGTATGGCGATGTGTGATTTGGAGTATGACAATACGGTTTCGTAGTACTCCCTCTCCTCGACGGTCATGGCATCGAGGGTGTTGTGGCCACCCATTGCTGCCCTGAGTGCAAGCTGGACAATCTTGTGCATGCGAAGGTCGATGATGTCCCTCGTCAGCTGCTTGCATCTTTTCCTGCGGAGATTGGTTCCCTCGACCAGGATGTCGTCGGGATTTTTCATGAGCTGTTCGTCGTATTCCTTCCTGAGTTTCTTTTCCAACTTGGCCATGGCCTCGAAAAGGTCAGGCCTGACCGTAGAAAGACCTCTGGATTTTTTCTCGACACGGTATATCTCGGAGAGCTCGTCGATAGTCATGTCGTCAAAGGAACTGCCCATGCTAGGGCGTAAGTAGATGCCGTATTAATGTTGTTAGGATGGGCGATAGAATAATGTAACCAATGGCTGATTTGCACATATTATGGACATGGCAGACGTTAGCCGCAGGACAAAAGAAGGGGTGGAGATAAGCCTCCAGGTATCCCCCAAGTCGTCCAGATCCGGTATCGAAGGCATCGATCCCTGGAGGAAGAGGCTTATCGTCCGCGTCAAGGCACCCCCACTCGACGGGCGTGCAAACAAGGAGGTCGAAGGTGTTCTCAGCGATGCCACCGGTTGCAAGGCGCAGGTGACCGCAGGCCACACCTCCCATCAGAAGACCGTCACCGTCTACGGAGATCCCGATGCGATATGTCAAAAACTGAACGCGGCACTCTGACCGACCGTGAAAGGCTAGATGCGATAAACGAGGTCCTTCAGAGACTTGAGGAACTTTCAGTCGATCACATCCTCCTTATAGAAGGCAAGAAGGACCGCATATCTCTGCAGTCCCTGGGAATCGAAGCTGAGATGTATCAGATCCAATCAGACGGTGGTCCGGTTGATGCCGCTGAGTATGTTGAAGGTCATGGTGGGAAGGCCGTTGTGCTGACAGACTGGGACAGACGCGGTGACAGCCTTGCCGAGCAGCTTTCCAATGTTCTCGGAAAGGACAACGCCTCCATTGATTTTCAGATACGCAGGGACCTTTCGGGACTGTGCAGGACCTACATCAAGGACGTCGAATCGCTGTACACGTTCGTGACCGTGCTTTCTGGGAAGGTATATGAGCAGTAAGACGGTTACCACCACTAGATGAAAGGGAAATTCATCGTTCTGGAAGGAGTAGACGGTTCCGGCAAGACAACCCTTGCCAAGAGGATAGCCGAAGCCGTCGGCGGCGCAGATCTAACATTCGAACCCACCAAGGGCGTTCTCGGTGCGGCATTGAGGTCAGGTTCATTCGGAGACATCCCTCCCGCTGCGGAGGCATTGATGTTCGCCGCTGACCGTGCAATTCATACCGAAGAGATCAAGAAGGCATTGGATTCCGGACGCTGGGTCATCTGTGACAGGTATCTCGGATCCACCGTAGCCTATCAGTCCGCATCCTTCGGAGATGCGGCGGATTGGGACTGGCTTCTCAGCATGCAGTCCAAATCCGTCATCGAACCCGATATGACGATTCTCCTCGACATCGACCCCGAGGTCAGCCTGAAAAGGGTGAACAGCAGGGGAGAGGAGATCAGCAGGTTCGAGAAACTGGATTTCCTGAAGAAAGTACGTTCGGCGTATCTCCGTCTCGCCGACATCCTGGATTACCAGGTGGTCGATGCGACTATGGATCCCGAAAAGGTGGCCGAGACCGTTCTCGGAATTATGGAGAAGAAGGGATTGTATGCACCCCAGTGAAGAGATCTATTGTGAGAAGAGCAACAAACTTTCCGGAAAGACCATCGTTCTCGGAATCACCGGAAGCATAGCCGCAGTCGAGTGTTTCCACCTCATCAGGGAGCTCATCCGCAACGGCGCAAAGGTGGTTCCCGTTATGTCCCAGGCAGCTGCAAAACTCGCCGCTCCTGACTCCATCGAGTTCGCATCCGGAATGAAACCCATCCTTGATATCGGCGGACAGACCGAGCACATCAAATACCTCGGATGTTCATCTGATGCTGATTTATTCATAGTCTATCCCGCAACGGCAAACACCATCTCCAAGATGGCCAACGGAATCGACGACACTCCCGTCACCACCATGGCAACCGTCGCACTGGGATCAAGGATGCCTGTGGCGGTCGCACCCGCAATGCACGGAATGATGCTTGAGAATCCCGCAGTGGCCAAGAACATCGAGACCCTTGCATCCTGGGGAGTCAATATCATCGGCCCTCACATCAATGCAGGAAGGGCCAAGGTAGCATCCGTCAATGAGATCGTCGCATGGGCCACCAGGCTTCTTTCCAGGGATGACCTTATCGGAAAGAGGGTTCTGATCATCGGCGGACGCAGTGAGGAACCCCTCGATTCCATGAGGCTCATCACCAACCGTTCCACCGGAATGATGGCCGTCGCACTTGCACAGAGGGCATTCGAGCGTGGAGCGGATGTAGAGCTGTGGATGGGCGGATGCAACGTCGACCTTCCCGATTACATTCCTGTGAAGAGGTACGCATCCGTTGCCGACCTCATCGGTATGTTGGACTCCGTCGACCACGATTTCGTCATCGTTCCCGCAGCCCTTGCGGATTTCACCCCCGAGAACAAGGTTTCCGGAAAGATCCCCAGCGATAAAGGATTCGACATGAAGATGAATCCCGTTCCCAAAGTGCTGCCTCTTCTCCGCGAGAAGTGCGAACATGTCATCGGATACAAGGCCGAATCCGGTCTCAACCGTGACGAACTCATCGCAAAGGCAAGGGGACGTCTGGAGCAGTACGATCTCACGGCGGTCATCGCCAACGATATAGATTCCGCCGGAAAGACCTCCACCTCCATGATGCTGGTCACCAAGGACAGGGCTACCGACATCACCGGAACCAAGTCTGCAATCTCCGATGTCATCCTGAACTTCGTATCAGAGATCGAGTGAACATGGTCACCGCATTCTGCCCCGGACACATAACCTGCTTCTTCAGACCTGCAGGCGAACCCGGGGAACCAACCCTTTCCCGCGGATCTCTCGGTGCAGGCATACGCACTTCCCTCGGTGCCACGGTTACCGTGACCGAGAGATCCGATTCCATCCTCAGGATAGTCATGGACGGTCAGGAGACTCCCGCATCCGTCACGGAATCAGTTTTCAAACAGCTCGCTCCCGGCAGGGGATTCGACGTCATCATCGAGAACGGACTTCCCTGCGGGGAAGGTTTCGGTATGAGTGCCGCAGGCGCCATAGCCGCATCCTTATGTCTTGCTGACATTCTCGGATTGTCCGAACAGAGGGCGTACGAGGTGGCCCACATAGCGGAGATTGAAGGCGGAGGAGGACTGGGAGACGTGTCTGCGATATACTGTCTGGCACATCAGCCTGTAAGGGTCAGACAGGGTCTGCCTCCGGCAGGTGAGGTGAAAGGATTCCCCATAGAATTCCCCAAACTTACTTTGGCCGTATTGGGTCCCAAGATGCATACCGGAAACGTTCTCGGTACTCCCGAGAAATACAACGCGATAGTCGCTGCAGGGGGAGAAGCGGTATCCGACTATCTTGAGGGTCCGACAGAAGATAGGCTGTATTCTTTGTCCAATTCGTTTTCCAGAAAGGCCGGAGTGGAATGCAGAACTGTGTCCGAGGCCTTGGATGTGCTGCACGGGGACGGTTACAGGGCAGCCATGTGCATGTTGGGAAACAGCATCTTCTGCGATGCCGATCCCGGAACTGTGCGCAGACTCCTGGGACAATCAGTGCAGGTCTTCGAATGCTCGTCTACCGACGAGCCTGCCGGTCTTATTCGAACAGTGTGAAAAGCTGGTCGTCACCGCCGACGTCGAAGAGTCCGATTCTCGCTCCGCAGTCGAGCCATCCGTGTGCGTAGT
>JAKSHV010000061.1 GCA_024399225.1 archaeon
ACTCCTTCCATCCGAGGATGGACTCCTCGATGAGGACCTGGTGGATACGGCTGTATGCGAGACCCCTGGCACAGATGTCCCTGAGCTCTTCCTCGTTGTATGCGATTCCTCCTCCGGTTCCTCCGAGGGTGAATGCGGGCCTGATGAGTACGGGGTACCTTCCGATGTACTCGACGGCGGCGAGCGCCTCCTCGATGGAGTTTGCGGGCCTGGAGAGGGGACAGGGTTCTCCGATCTCCTCCATGGCCTCCTTGAACAGCTCCCTGTCCTCGGATTTCTCGATGGCGTCGGGCTGGGTACCGACGAGTTTGCAGTTGAGTTTCTCGAGGTAGCCTTTTTCGGCGAGCTCGGAACAGATGTTGAGTGCGGTCTGACCTCCCATACCGGAGACGACTCCGTCGACACCCTCCTTCTCGATGATCTTGGCGACCATCTCGGCGGTCATGGGCTCGATGTAGACCTTGTCCGCGGTGTCGGGGTCGGTCTGGATGGTGGCGGGGTTGGAGTTGACCAGGACGGTCTCGTAACCCTCCTCGCGGAGAGACCTGCAGGCCTGGGATCCGGAGAAGTCGAACTCTGCTGCCTGTCCGATCACGATGGGGCCGGAACCGATTACCATAAGCTTCTTGTAGTCTTTTCTCACAGGCGTCCCTCCTTGATGACTTTGCCGAACTTGTCGAACAGGAACGAGGTGTCCCAGGGTCCGGGCGATGCCTCGGGGTGGTACTGCGCGGTGTAGATGGGCAGGTCCCTGTGCTTCATTCCTTCGACGGTGTTGTCGTTGACGTTGAACTGGTCCGCGATGAGTCCGGTACCCTCGAGGGTGTGGTCGTCCACTGCGAATCCGTGGTTCTGTGATGTGATGTAGACCCTGCCTTCGTACATGACGGGCTGGTTGCAGCCGCGGTGTCCGAATTTCATCTTGTAGGTCTTTCCGCCGAATGCGATGGATGTGAGCTGGTTTCCGAAGCAGATTCCGAAGAGGGGAAGCTGGGTTGCCAGGTTCTTGATGGTTACGACGGTGTTGTTCACGATGGCGGGGTTGGAGGGGTCTCCGGGTCCGTTGGAGAGCTGGACTCCCTGGATCTTCCTTCCGTTGAGCTTGTACTCGGTGATGACGTCTGCGGGGGTGTCCCAGGGGAACATGACGACGTTGTATCTGGAACGGAGGTCCCTGAGGATGCCGTCCTTCTCACCGCAGTCGAGGAGTCCGACGGTGAGTTCCTTGCCCTCGTAGTATTCCTGAATGTTCTTGCAGCTAACTTCTGCGACAAGGTTTCCCTCGGATGGCGCGGGGGCTGCCTTGAGTTTGCTGACTATCTCGGGAATGGCATCGAAATCCTCGGTGATCATACCTTTGAGGGTTCCGCCCTCCCTGATCTTGATGACGAGGTCCCTGGTGTCGACACCGGAGATTCCGGGGACTTTGTTGTCTTTGAGGAACTCGTCGATGGTCTTTCCCTTGTAGTCCTTGGAGGGCTCCTTGCAGTATTCCCTGCAGACAAGTGCCCTGGCATGTATCTGGCTGGACTGGTAGAAATCGTCGGTTGTGCCGTAGTTTCCGATGAGCGGGAAGGTCATGACAAGGATCTGTCCCTTGTACGAAGGGTCCGTAAGGGACTCCTGGTAACCGCACATTGCGGTTGCGAAAACTACTTCTCCAAATGCTTCGGAGCGGTAACCGAAAGGTTCACCTTCGTAAACCGTTCCATCCTCGAGGACTAAGTAACTGTTTGCCATCGAGAATTTGCCATCTCGTGATGATATTTAATAAAAATCGGTTCAGAAAAACATCCCTAAAAATACAATGTCTGAAATCCGACAACCGTGAAATATCCGCGTCAGACTCTACCACTGTTAACTTCCGGCCGAGTGTTCATATTATTATATAGGGTGATCTCCGGGCGGGCCGGAGATCAGAGGTATACCTGGAAACTGTCGAGGTGCAGGATCTTTCCGGGACATGCCTTCTCGCAGTGCCTGCAGGCGGTTCCGGCACACATGTCCGCTTTGACAATCGCTCTTACACGGTCACCGCAGGGTTCGACGGAGATGGCCTTTTCGGGACATCTGTGGACGCATTTGGAACACATCATACATCCTTCGAGCATTCCCTCGAGAGATGTGCCAGATGCCATGGTTTTGACGGGACACGACTCGGTGTCGGGCAGGTCGGACTTGGATAATCTGGTGACCTTGACATCCTCCATCGGTTCGCCGAGAGGAGGCAGTTCGTACATCTCCAGGGTCATGTCGTACATGTCCATGGGCATGCCGGTACACCATACGGAGAATTCGAGTGAATAGATGTTCTTGAAGGTCTCGTCGGTTGCGAACATGCAGTGTTCTGCCTTCAGTTTCTCGGCGAAGACACGCAGGTTCTCCAATGTCTCCTGGCCGAGGGCCAGTCTGCGCGCCATTTCGATGGAGGTGTTTCCGAACTGTACGATGTTTTCCGCTCCGGGACAGACCATTCCGATACCGAGTGCCTTGATCGCATCGACATACAGTCCCGATGCACCGGACATGTATGCGGTTTTGACATCTCCCGTCCACATTCCCGCAGAATGCATCAGGGTAAGGAATCCCGCCCTCATGGCACCGATGGCCTTTCCTGCCTCGTCCACGTCGTGGGAGGTGATGAACACCCCGTCCTGCAGGTGAAGAAGACCGTCCTTGGTCTTCACCTTCGGAGGTTCGATCAGTCCGCTCTTCATGCCGCAGTAGAGTGCGGCGACGGTACCTGTTCCAGTGATTCCCCTTGCTCTGACGGAGCCTCTTCTGATCACCTTTCCGTCGGAGGGGTCGATGGTGTCTCCCTCCTGGGGGATCATGGAATCGTCGAGGACCATGCATTTCCATCCCTCGGGGGTGATGATAACATCGGAGATCGCACCGGGTGCGGCAAGCATACCCTTCTCGATCTCCTGTCCTTCCATCGCGGGACCTGCCGCGGCGGAACCGGTGAATATCCTTCCGTCGCCGCAGATGAGCGCCATCTCGGCATTGGTTCCGTAATCGACGACGATGCAGGGTTCCTTCGCCTCGGCGACCTCGGTGATAAGGAGCATGGCGATGGCATCGGCACCGATCTCGTGCCTCACTGCGGGAGGGATGATGACCTCTGCGTCGGGCATGCCCTTGAGGCCCATGTCGGATGCCTTCAGAATCGCACCGTACCTTTCGATCTTCTCCACGCCGAGGGCTTTCAGCATGTTCTCGCCTGCATATGCCAGATCGCGGATCTCGATGTTCTGGAAAAGCGACATCTGGAACGTGTTGCCACAGACTCCCACCCTTTTGACCTTGGATAGATCTATCCCGAGGGTGGCGAAGAGGTCGTTGGCACATCTGATGAGAAGCTTGTTGGCGACATCGCGTCCCGACTGGAGTGCGAAGTTGACATGGTCGATGACATTCATTCCCGGAATGGGGTGCCTGGGGGTGATGGCCGTGGAGACGGTCCTTCCCGTTTCGAGGTCGACTGCCTGACAGCGAAGTCCGCTAGTTCCGATGTCCAATGCGATTCCGTATTCCGTCATGGTATCACGATATGGTGTCAACTGGTTTGTTGAAGAATACTATCAAGAAATAAGATTGTTCGTCGTTTCCGGCACGGCAGGATATTCCGTGACCGGTCAGGAATGTGGTGATCTGGATTCCGTATGATTCGATGGAGAACATACGTTCTTTGGGGAACCTGCATTTCTCGTCGGGGCAGGTGCATTCCTTGCAGACTCCGCATCCTCCTGCGGAGAGCATCATGAAATCAAGTCCCTCTATGCCCCTAAGTTTCTCACGGAGCTCGCGGGCGAACTTGCCGTGTGCACGGCTGTGGCTTGCCATTTCCTCGATGTCGAATAGGTCCTTGCGTTCGAAGGTGGTACGAACGAGGATCATGTGGGTGTACTTGGATAAGATCATCCTGCAGGTGCTGCAGGGAGGGGTGTACGGGGGACAGCACCAGTTGCGGCCGTAATATCCACATAGGTTCTGCTCGCACATCTGTCTGACTTCGTCATCGATGTCAAGGGGATCGGTGGAGAGGTTGAACTCTCCTACAAAGGTCACATCGGGGCTGGCATTCTCTTTTACAAAATCTATCAACATTTTCAGGTCACCGTTTCAAATGGTCCTGCCCGAAGGCAGGTTCGGAGGTTACAAATTGATCGAGGGTTACTTGGCGGACACACCTCCTAAGTGCGTTTCGGATATCAGGGCCGGCACAGCCCTACAATCGTAATCGCAACCTAGTCTGGATTTACGTGGAGTGGAACCTATGGACATGTTGCTGTGCCGGCCTTTCTGAATCCGCCTGCCATCCGGGCAGGGGGACAGAGTGGTATATGACGGGTAGGCGGAAACGGAAACCCGAATGCAATAAGGTGATATGGGAGGATACGCACCGATCCTGCAACTAGTAGGAAGACCTACAACCGTGCGTACTGAACCGATCTGGGTTATAAATGTCACTTCTCTCCCTCCCTGGATCTTTCAATCCGTTTCCGCCATATATCCGGCGGATCGCTCCGCCGTAAGGATGTTTAGCAGGCTGCCTCCTTCGTTTTCTTGAAGGGATTGTAGACGATGAACATGACCGCTACGGCCACGAAAACGACGGCGCCGATGGTGATGGGCAGGTAGACCGCATCATTTGCAACAATCTGGAGGATCTGCAGGTAGTAGGTGCTGCAGAATGCTCCGAGGTTCATGAGTGCCATGACGATTCCTATGCTTCCGGCGACGAATTTGGGTTCGACTGAGATTCCGACCCATGCGTTGATTGCGGGGAGGATGTTTGCGAATCCGAATCCGATCATTGCGAGGCAGACGTTCATGACCATGAACTGGTCGGTGACCGATACTCCGTAACAGCCTGCTGCTGCCAGGAGGAATCCCATCGGCAGGACGAAGCGCTGTGCCCTGGTAAAGATGGATCCGAAGACGAATCCACCTACGCAACCGAATATGGTGTAGATGTTGAGGGACATGGCAGCAAGGTCTGCTCCTCCGATTCCCTTGTCAAGGAAGATGGTGGAGACGTTCATCATTGCAGGGTAGACGAAGATGTTGAACATGAACAGGACCGCTGCAGCGGCGATGACGACCTTGGAGATGGGGGTCTTGACCTTCCCCGCGGGTTCGGGTGCCGCGAGGATCTCGGGCTCCTTGATGAAGAACGCCATGATCAGTGAGGTGATTCCGAAGAGGTGTGCGTAGAATACGTAGTTCCATTCCATCTCCACAAGGGTTCCTCCGAGGGTCTGGAAGATAAGTCCTCCGAGATTCATGAAAAGAGTACCGTATCCGAGGATCTTGGACTGCTTGTCACCGTCGAAATGTCCGATGATGAGAGCATTTCCGATGGGCATCATGAATCCGATTCCGATACCCATGATAGCGCGGAACACGAGAGTAAGTACGTAGTTATCGAAGAAAGCGGGACCTACACCACCGATGAGGTAGATTGCGGATCCGAGAATTGCGCATGTTCTGAATTTCAGTTTCTTACCTGCGACAGCTCCGAGAAGAATGGTGGTGACAGTCGTGGTTATTGTTGACAGGGTGGAAAGGTACGCGGCATCCGCGACGGTCATGCCCCAGTGCTCGGCGAGAACTGCCATTGCAGGGGTGACACAGGTCATACCCATCTGAATGGGGAAGATCATGAGGATGGCCAACGTACCTAACGCACCAATGTTCGTTTTGTTTGACATATTATCACGTTATATCGATTTCGTACGAATCTAATCCAATTTGATGAATTTTGCATAATAGTACGATATTGATATTGGATTATAATCCCAATATAGGTATAAATAAACTTTCGAAAGGGCAAATAATGCCAATTTTATCAAAAATCAGCGTATTTTTTGCCCTTTATTTATATAGAGATTGATAGAGAAATATGATCCTCGGATGATTTTTCTTCAAAAGAAATAACACAATCAATACACTAATATCCAATAATTTTGTGAATCGAAAAGAGTCATTTTGATTAACAGTAGATAAATCCAATGAGTGCAATTTGGAATAAATCTTTAATACGATATCGATATTGTAAAGTCAGAGATATCATGGCAGATGAACTCGTCGAAAAAGTCAAAGAGTGTATTGTAAAATACAAAGTGAAGGAGATCATCCCTTCGATCAACGCAGCCCTTGCAGCAGGCATCCCCGCAATCACCATCCTCCAGGAAGGAATGGTCGCAGGAATGACCGAGGTCGGAGAGGGATTCAAGAACAACACCGTCTTCATGCCTCAGATGCTTGTTGCAGCAAAAGCGATGCAGGCAGGTCTTGTGGTTCTCAAACCCAAGCTCGCCGAGGGAGGCAGTGACGGTCCCGGTGGAAAGGCAGTTGTATGTTCCGTCCTCGGAGATGTTCATGATATCGGAAAGAACCTCGTAACCGTCATGCTTCAGGGACAGGGACTCGAGGTCAACGATCTCGGTGCCGATGTTTCCGTCGACCGTATCATGGAGGCACTCGATGCAGACGAGACCATCCGCATCGCGGCACTTTCCTCATCCATGACTCCTACCCGTGAACCCCTCAGGGAGACCGTGGCAGCCATCAACGGAAGGTCCAACAGAGACCAGATCGCCGTCATGGTCGGAGGAGCAACCATGGACCAGCAGTTCTGCGACGAGATCGGAGCAGACATGTACACCT
>JAKSHV010000062.1 GCA_024399225.1 archaeon
CAAAGTTAGAATAATCAAGTGGACCCAGCCGGATTTGAACCGGCGACCTCCGCCGTGTGAAGGCGACGTCATAACCCCTAGACCATGAGTCCGTACATTCTGACAAAGCGTGGCGATATAAACCGTTTATGGGATTTTCCAACGTTGTCCTTATAAGATGTGCAGTAATACCAGGAACCATGTCCGGCGAACCTGCATATGACGACGCCAAATTCGAAGAAGCCCTCCAGATGGTGCTCGACAAGAACAAGCACGATTATTCCGCAATGATCGGAGGAACCCACATCGCATCGGGAGTCGATATGCCTCTCGTCAGCCCCGTGGACAACACCATCATCTTCGGAACCCTCCAGGAACCCGAGAAGGGAACCGCCACCGTGGCCGCAGAGACCGCCAAGAAGGTCTTCGAGACCTGGTCCAAGAGCTCCCAGGAGGAGAGGGGAAGGATCCTGTCCTTCGTCGTCAACGCAATGGGTACCAGAAGGTACTCCCTCGCAGCGGAGATCGTCCTCAGCACCGGAATGACCCGCAAGGAGGCAATTGCAGAGGTAGATCGTTTCGTCGAGGTTCTCAAACAGGCTGCCGAGGACGCCGTCACCATCAAGGGCAAGCCCAAGGGAGTATGGGGAATCATCGCTCTCGCCAGTTCTCCCCTCGCATCACCCATGGGATATGCTGCAGCCGCTATCGCAGCCGGAAGCACCGTCGTCATCATGCCCAGCGGTAACTGCCCCCAGCCTGTCTTCACAGTCTACGACCTCTTCGTTAAGGCAGGAATGCCCAACGGAGTGATCAACATCGTCTCCGACCGTCTCGACCGCTACGTCACCGAGCTTTCCGACAACATGAACATCACCGGAATCGTCGCATCCGGATGCGGAAGGGGAATGGACGATCTCATGTTCCTCATGGTCGACGACGGACTCGACTTCATCAACGAGATCAAGGGAATGAACCCCATCGTCATCGCACACCCCTCCGACATCAAGAAGGCCGCCGCAGACGTTCTCGATTCCGCGTTCCGCTATTGCGGACAGCACCTTTACTCCACTTCCAAGGTCATCATCCTCGCAGACGACGAGAGGGATTTCACCCGTGCACTTGTCGAGCAGGCCAAAGACCTCAACATCAACGATCCTTGGGAATCCGACACCTTCTGCGGACCTCTCATGTCCGAGGATGCCGAGAACAGGTTCGACAAGCTGCTGACCCAGGAGGAGGCATTCCTGCTCCACGGAGGAAAGAGGGTCAAGAAGGAGTACACCATGAACGGAAGGTACTACACTCCCGCGATCTTCACCAGCATGCCTGCAGAGGACGACACACTGTACGTCGACCAGGCACTACCCATCCTTTCCATCCACACCGTTGCAACCCTCGATGACATCATCGCAGACCTTGACGAGACCGACAAGGGACTCGCCGTCGGAATCATGTCCAGGGACAACACCGTCATCAACCTCGTGAAAGAGGCCGTCGGTGACGATGTGCAGGTGTTCATCAACAAGAGCAGCCTCACCCTCAAGCCTGCAATGAAGGCCGAGATGAGGAACTTCCTCAAGTGATGCTTCAAGGCAATTTCAGAAACCTTTTACCTCAACCTTCTTAACAAACTTCTTGGCCGAGGCGACGAACTCGAGCACTTCCTTCTTCTTGAATTCCTTGAGTGCTGGGTCATTGGATTTTGTGATGTCGAATCTGACTATGGAGACCTGCCCTTTTCCTTTGACGAGTCTGCAGATCGATTCGACTGTCTGTTTGTCAGTAATCCCGGGGACGGCCATTATGGCGACCTCGTATTCGATCCCGGAGTCGCTGAGGATGTCAATGGAACGTCTCAGTTCGGGGCCGAATTGTTCCACATTGTCGGGTGACGAGCACACCTTGACACAAACCTTGTCGACCATACAGGCGCCGACCATGTCGTCGAGGGCATCCGGACAGGTGCCTTCGGTGTTGAGAATAATGGGTAATTTGAGAGCTTTCAGTTTCTTCAGGAACTGATACAGGTCCTTCTGCAGGAGAGGTTCCCCTCCGTTTAGGGATACGGCTTCAAGATTGCTCTTGCCTGCAGCGATGAAATCGAGGACCTCCGACTCATTTATGGTCGGCCCGTCCTCCTCGAAAAGGTCTATAGGGGAGAGGAAAGGGGAGCGCAGTGCGCTTCCCCTGACCTCGATGACACAGGAATTTTTCCCTTTCCATTCGGAAAGGGAGGATCTGATGAAACGTCCGATCTTCATCAGAGGCTCTGGATGTCCTTGAGCTCGAAGGTACCGTTCTGCTTGGAAAGGTGCTCGGGCAGTTTGGACTTGAGTTCCTCGATTCCGATCTTACTGTCCTTGAGGTCGGCGACGACTTCGATGTCCATGGTCTGATAGGAGATCATGACCTTGGTGAACACGGAGATGAGGTTGATTCCGACCTCTGCGAGCATGGAGAGTGCGGAGTCGATGGATCCCATGCAGTCGGGGACGTTGAGGTTGATCTTCACGAGGTTGGTGTCGGGCTTGAAGAACACGATGGATACAAGCCAGGATCCAGGATCGAGGGTAACCTCGACCATCTGTCCGTCGACGTCGTTGAGGATGTCTCCGTACTCGGTTCCGAAGTCGAAGCAGTCGTCCTTGAAGGTGACGGGTGCACCGTGCCTGAGCTCAGTCTTGAGGTTACCCATGTCGCTCTTCTCACGGAAGATCCTTCCGATGTTGGCAGGTTTGATGCTGATGTGGTTGATCTTGTCGACGGATGCGTCTCCGGCCTCTTTGAGCTCTTCGAACTTCTCCTTGATGAGTTCTCCCTCTCCTGCGAAGTTGAGGTCAGCGAGGATGTTCCAGATGATGGTGGTGTCGGAGATTCCGGTCAGGGAGACGGAGTTGAGGATCCTAATCTTCTGGTCGGTGAGGAATTTGGCGGACTGAACGGTGGATCCGGGCAGGTCCTCGGCGTAGACGGTGATCTGTGCGAGGGTGCGGAAGTTCTCCTGAGGGTAGGCGGAGAGGATGAGTTCGTACCTCTTGGGTCCTGCCTCGGGGTATTTGAAGAGGGTGCTGTAGATGCATCCTCCGTCGACGATACCCATACTGTCGGAAAGCCAATTGTCAAGTTTGATCTTGTTTCCTTCGATCTTGGTGAAATCCCAGCTCTTCAAAGTCTAGTCTCCTGTGTGAAATTGTGAGTGTATCTCCGTTACAGTCAAATATCTTTCTTGTCGGGATATTTGGGAGTGGAGAATGATTTGGTCCAAAGGGGGTCCGAATGGTTCTCTCCGCGGATGTCCGCCTCGAGATTGGGGATGCTTCCGGCCATGTCCTTTGAATTTATGACCTGGTCTATGAGCTCCTTGGAGTTCTGTGCCCTCTGGGGGAAGTTGGTTCCTTCGAGAGCCTCCTTGATGAGTCTCTCCGCACTTCTGAGGAGGGATGCCGCCTTCTTCAGTTTCCTGATGCGCATCTCCTCATCGGACACGTCTGCGGATGTACGCAGGAATGCGTATTTTCCGGGAGCCATCACATTCTTTCCCACACTGTACGGACATACGGTGCAGTTGCGTCTGATCTCGGTCTGTTCGCCGGTCAGGGTGTTGTTGATGATGGCGGACATTCCGTTTCCGCATACCGGGCATACATCGGGAAGGAACTTGCGGTCGGTTTCGCGGTACTCGATCTCGAGTTTCACGATTCCGGACGATACCGCGATCTTCCTGATACGTGCGGTGCTCACGCGTACCGATGGATCGGTGTTCCTCAGTTCCTTGAGGACAAGACGCGAAAGCTCGGCCTGGCTCTCTACGCGGGGCCTTGTTATCATGACCTTGCGTACCGCCTCTGCCACGGTTTTCTCGTCTGCGTAGTTGCGTGTCACAGACGGTCATCTGTTAACGCCGATATAAGCCCTCGGAACGTCTTGAAAAATAGAGTCATTTATTAGGCTGAAATGCTTTGCGGGTTTACCCGCGGGGGTAGTCGAGCTGGCCAAAGGCGCCGGACTTAAGATCCGGTCCGTAGAGGTTCAAGGGTTCGAATCCCTTCCCCCGCACCATCATTCTTCGTCGAGATCGAATCTTATCCTGTTGCGGACTTCGTTCAGAGTGACATCGTTCTCGAATGCCGCACGGTTCACATCCTCATATTCGGGTTTCCATTTCCTGAGTCCGAATCCTTCGGAGACCTTGATCCTGATGTCACCGTACTCCGTGGTGCATTTCTCGAAGCGGGATGACATCGCATACCTCTCGCAGTCATGTATTCTGACACCTATGGTCGAGGTATGTGCCAGTATGAGTAGGGATAGCTCTTCTGCGTCTTGGGGTTTACTCAGACACGTGAGCTCGAATCCGGGCCTTCCCTTCTTCATGACGCATGGTGCGATGAATGCATCCAGGGCACCTTTCGTCAGGAGGAGTTCGATGATGTTGCCGATATCCTCGGAGGTCATGTCATCGATGTTGCATTTGATCTCCTTGATGATGGGGAGGTTGTTCTCGATCTCGCCCATGAACGCCCTCAGCATATTGGCGGTCCTGAAGACCTTGGAACCGAGTCCGATGCCGAGTTTATCATACTGCATGGTCGGCATCTGTCCGAATTTGGTCACGAAATGTTTGAGGATGGCGGCGCCGGTCGGGGTGCAGAATTCACCCTCCTCGTCTCCAGCATAGACAGGCATACCTTTGACGATGGAGGCGGTAGCGGGTGCGGGAACGGGAAGAACCCCATGGGCACACCTGACCTGTCCGTAGCCCACGCGTATGGGAGAGGCAAGGACCTGTTCGGGTGCGAGTTTCTCGAAAAGCATGCATGCGCCGACGATGTCCGCCACGGCGTCCAGGGCACCTACTTCGTGGAAATGAACAAGGTCGACAGGTTTTCCGTGTGCCTCCGATTCGGCCTGTGCTATGGTGCCGTAGATTTCGCAGGCATCCTTCTTGACCTTCTCGGACACATTGAGCGACATTATGATGTCGGTGATGTTGGAGAGGGTGTGGTGTTCGTGGTGATGATGTTCATGGTGTTCATGGCCCTCTTCCACGCCGTTGATGCTGATGTGCACCTTGGTTCCACTGATACCGAAGACCTCTCCCTGCGCGATCGAGACCTTGATGTTGGGGATTCCTGCGGATCCGATCATCTTTTCGAAGTCGGAGGGTTTGTCGAGAAGTTCGGTGAGTGCACCGAGTATCATATCGCCGGATGCTCCGGCATTGCATTCAAGGTAGAGTGTCTTCATAGCGGTGCGCTCCTTCTGTCGATCATGCTTGCGATGTATCCTGCTCCGAATCCGTTGTCGATGTTGACGACGCTTACATCGGATGCGCAGGAATCCATCATTGAGAGTAATGCGGTGACACCTTTGAACGATGCACCGTAGCCTACGGAGGTGGGTACTGCGATGACAGGGACATCCACTAATCCGCCCACCACACTCGGCAGTGCACCTTCCATGCCTGCCACGACGACTATCGCCCTGGCCTTGGACAGGGTTTCGACCTTTGATAACAGGCGGTGGATCCCGGAGACTCCTACGTCGTAGATCCTTTCCACCCTGCTTCCCAGGGTTTCGGCGGTTACTGCGGCCTCCTCTGCGATGGGGATGTCGCTGGTTCCTGCGGTTACCACGCAGACGAAACTGTTGTCGGAAGGTGCGGGTGTGTTTCCAACGGTGCAGATGCGTGCTTCAGAATGATATGTGACGTTCTCGAGTTCCTTTTTCAGAGCATCATAAGCGTCGGTGCCACAACGGGTCACCATGACGCAGGATGAACCTCCGCTCAGAAGGGCCTTTGCGATTCCGAGGGATTGCTCGGGGGTTTTACCGGCTCCGTAGATGACCTCGGTAGCACCCTGTCTGATCAGTCTGTGGGTGTCGGCCTTGGCATATCCGAGGTCTACGAAAGGCTGTATGCGGAGCTGCTCGTATGCTTCTTCGGGAGTGATCCTCCCCTCTTTGACCATATTGAGCAATTCCAGTGTGTTCATGCCTTCGGTACCCTTTCCTTATAAATTACAGATGGAAAATGATTCATAAGTACTCTTTCCACGTCGGATCTCCTGTTTTCCAGGAGTTCTCTCTGGGCCGCAACGGTTTCCAGGACCGCTCCCTCGGACGTGGTGCGTACCCTGAAATCGGACAGACCCAGGATACGCAGTTCATCCTCGGTCTCCTCGGCCCTTAGGAGATTTTCATCGGTGAGTACCATGCCGGTCGGGATCCTTGTTGCGAGACAGGAATTGGAAGGCAGGTTCCAGGTCCAAAGGTCTGCCTCGCGGGAGAGTTCCCTCACCATTGGTTTGGTTATTCCGCACATACGCAGCGGAGACAGTACTCCGAGTTCCTCCAGTGCCTTCATTCCGGGACGCTCGGCGGGATCGTCGGATGCGTTGCTCGCATCGATGACGCATTTCTTCTTGTCCTCGCGTGCCTTGGCGATTATACTGCCGAAGATGTTCTTCTTGCAGAGATAGCAGCGGTTTGCGGGGTTGGCTCTCACCTCGGGATCGGACAGGGTGTTCTGGAGAATGATGTGGAGTTCGACATCTAGATGCTCTGCGGTCTTCTTCGCATCCTCCAGTTCGAACATAGGCTGGAACTGGGTCTTGACGAAGTAGGCGGTGACGTCGGATCCGCACTCGACCGCTGCATAGAGCAGATAGGATGAATC
>JAKSHV010000063.1 GCA_024399225.1 archaeon
TGGACAGTGAGGCTCCGAAGATTGCTCCGGAGGAGACACCGGTGGTGTAAGGTTCTGCCAAGGGGTTCTTCAGAATACTCTGCATGGCGGCTCCGGCAACAGCAAGCCCCGCACCTGCGAGGACACCTACACAGATCCTGGGGAGACGGTCCTCTACGACCACGATGTCATCGACGATGTCGTGGACATCTCCGATGATGTGGTACCAGATAGTTTTGTAGGTATCGAGGAAAGCAATCTTATAGGTACCGAATCCGACTGACAGCCCCATTGCGATGACGCATGCAATCGCGCACACTATGATGAATATGTATTTCTTAGCAACATATTTTTCAAATTTCTTCATAGTGTTGTTGTATGCTTCAACATTGACTGGAGCAAGCCATTCGCCAACTTTATCTTTGACAAGTGGACTTACAACCTCATTATTGTTGTTTTCTTGCATTTTTATCACTTAACAACCCTTAGTTATTCCACCAAACGAAATTTCTAATGGCAACTATTCTTGACTTAATCAATGATAATATATAAGTTGGTTGATATGTCCAACTATGGCTCTCGATATGAAAGTTATTGTTGCCATAGTCGCGGTCGTCGTGGTCGTAGGTGGAGGTGCGGCATTTGTCCTCACTTCCAACAACGGAAACGATTCCGGCGAGGGGGACGACGGAAAATACGTCAACCCCTCCAAAGACGGATACTCCAGACTTGCGATCCTCGGTAACGCAGACATGAACGACGTACTCGACAGCTCTGATGTAACCTATCTCAAAAAGGTCATCAACAGCGAAGAGAAAGCAAACAAATACTGTGATGTAAACAATGACGGTAAGATTGACAACAACGATGTCAAGGCCCTTCAGGAAGTCCTCGATGGTAAGGCAAAGTCTCTCGGATACATCAATGTCAAAGACGAGTTCTGCACCGTTAAAGTACCCATCAAGAATGTCGCAGTAGGATTCAGGAGGACTTCCGAGATGATCGGATTCCTCGCAGGAGCCGATGTCATCAAAGCAATGACCGAGGGAACCAAGGCCCAGTTTGCATATGTCGGATTCTCCGAGGATTCCAAGGCAAACATTATCAACCCTGGACAGAACAACGATGGTAACGTCACTAAGGAATCCCTTCTTGCAGTTTACAAGAAATTCCAGAACAACGGGGGACTCACCATTATCGGAGATTCCAACGGAATGTTCAAGGACATGGAGGACTGCGCCGCAGGACTCATGGATGTTGTAAGGCTTCCCTGTACTGAAGGCGACCGTATCACTGAGGGAATGATCACTCTCGCATACATGCTCGGATACAACTCCGACAACTCCGCACTCGTCAAGGAGAGACTCAACTATTGGATCTCTCTCAACGATGCAACCGATGCAAAGATCAAAGCAGCAGTTTCCAAGATTGCCGACGCCGACAAGGTCCCCGGAATCATCGCACTCAACAACCTCAGTACTGCAACCGAGGGAGCATACAAGATCCGTGGTGTTGGACTTTCCGAGTATGAATTCACCGTAATGTGCGGATGCAACAACTATGCAAACGCCGGCTACGTTGAGGGTCAGTATGCAAACCTCGACAATGAGATCATTCTCTCCATGCAGAAGGATGGAATGACCACCATTGTTGTCGAGATCCAGACACTGTTCCAGAAGATCGACAAGGCCTACAACTCCGCAACCACCGATGAGGAAAGGGCAGCCGCTCTCCACCTTATCGAGAAAGGTGCAGAGATCGCAGCCGCCGATGATACTATGAAAGGTTACACCGGAGGATTCTACTTCGTCGGACAGGAGACCTGCAACGGACCTGAATCCATCTTCCTCAAGATGTATCTCGCATCTCTGTTCGTACCCGAACTGAAGACTGTATACACTCTTGACAACATCAACTCTCAGTTCAAAGAGTACATGACCATGCTTAACCCCGATTCCATCCTGGTTAACGCAGATCTGTTCTACTCTGAAGAGTGATTAAACTTCAAAGGGGTGAGGTGCACTGCACCGAACCCCACTTCTTTCAACAAATAATTATAGGAAAATGCCCCCGAAGGGGCTAATTTGTTTGATAATCAGTAGTCGCCGGGACCGTAGATCTCTTCGAGCTTCTTGGGGACCTCGGAGACATCAACCTCTGCGAGTTCTTTCTCACCGGTCTCGTCGAAGACGATCATGGGGTTGCCGTCGTACACTCCGTACTCGCATCCCATGCGTTTGACCTCGATCTCGTCGATGACCTCTCCCTTCTTGTCGTAGAGGGTGATGGTTCCGTAACCGGTTCCACCGTTCCAGAGACGGTTGTGGTACTTGGTTCCGTTGGGAGCCTCGTACTGGACGAGGAGCATATCCTTCTTCTCACAGCGGAAGTTGGAGACGAGTCTTCCCTTGCGGGTCTTCTGGTCGACGTGCCATACGATCTGGTCCTTGTTCTCTCCGCACCTGTAGAGGGTCTTGCTTCCGGTCCAGAACTTGGAGAAGTTGAACTCGTACTCCTCTCCCTCGTAGTAGAGGCATCCGAGGAGCTTTCCGTCGAGGACGATGGGTCCGCACTTGGGCTTTCCGCCTCCGATCTCCAGGGCGCTGTTGGTGAGCCTCTTGCCGGTCTTCTTGCTGACGAGGTCGTTGGAGGAGAGCCAGACCCAGGGGGTGGTGAAGTCCTTTCCCCAGTTCTTGTCCATGTATCCGTTGCAGGATTCGGGCTTGATGGTGTACCTCTGTCCGTTGTAGGTGACGTATCCGGAGTACTCGGTCTTGATTCCCTGGGCGTGCCAGAACATCTCGAAGGCCTTGATTCTGGTGAAGAATCCGTTGGTTCCCCATCCGACGTTGAAGGTGATCTTCTTCTCCATCTTGATGTCCCATTCGAGGTCGCCGTATCCGACGCAGAGCCACTCGGGGTGGGCTTCTACATCCTCTTTGGAAACGTGGATGGATCCGCGCATCTGCTTCTCGTCGCAGTAGCAGTCACCGCACTCGACGGAGAAGGGTGCCCCCATCTTCATCTTGACGTCCTTCCAGGGGAAGAATCTGTGGAGCTGACATCCTCCGGGAAGCCAGGTTCCGGCCTTGACCATGTAATATGAAGGCCTGAGTCCATTTGCCTTGCTCTCCTCGGCCTGTCCGAAGACGCACTCGTCGGGGCTGATGCCGGGGTTGCATCCGTAGTACTCGAAGAAGAAGGGCCTTTCCTCACCGGTTGCATCGTTGACTGCGGTGAGAGAGTGCCACCACCAGTCGTATCCCTGTTTCTTGTATTTTCCAGTGAGCATGCAGCGGTTACGAACTTCGTCATATTTGTTGAACATCGACAATCACCGAATTCTGTCTTAATTAATAGTCGATTATCTACTCTTAGTCATATATAATCCACTACGACAAAACGTAAAGAAATACGTCAATTGACAGATCAAAATCAAAGTAAAATGACGAATACAATAGCGGAGATCACCGCTCCGTCGATGACTCCGGCGACCATCTGTGCAGGAGTGTGCTTCCTGAGAATGTACCTTGCCCAGCAGATCGGGGGCACCAGGAGATACAGGAGAAGTCCCCAGGGGAAGAATGCGATGGTGATGGCCATGTTAACTCCGATGGTACCGACCGCGTGTAGACTGATCTTCCAGTAGGGGCTGATGAACAGGAACGAAAGCGTGACGAACACATAGCAGACCATCAGCACGGTTACGATGCGGGGTGCATCTGCAAGATAGAGTGCGGCGACTCCCAACGCATAGGAGATGACGCCAAGCAGAAGGGGCATGAACCTGTCCTCTTTCCTGGAGATATCTCCGTCCTTCTCCTTGAACTTCTTTGAATATGCCAGTACCTCGATTATAGGGAACACGCAGCCGAAGAAGACACAGATTCCGTAGACCTTCAGGAACTCCATTACGTCGGAGCATACGAGGCATATTAGCGCATAGAGGACCAGCGAGATTACCTGCGGCTGAGTGACAATCGAAACGACCCTTGCGATCTTCTCCGTTTTAGGAGAGATCTCGCCTTCGAAAAGATGGGTAGGATCGTGGAGGTGCATCAGTTTCTCTCCTTCATGACGGCATCAATCTGAGCAAGAGTCTCTTCGAAGGTTCCGCTGTTGTCGATGAGATGCCATCTGTCGGGGATGAACATGAGCATCTTGGTCCTGGTCTTGGTGAGGGATGCCATGTTCTCGAAAGATTCGAGGTCCTCGCCTCTGTCGACTATGCGTTTCATAGCGGCTTCGGCGGTGACGTCGATGAAGAATTTCATATCAGGTTCGGGAAGGACCAGCTTGAAGAATTTGTATGCGAATTTGCAAAGGCATTTGGGCACGTAGGAGACCGCCATGATGTACCTGACGAAGATGTAATCGTCGTATTCATCGTTCTTGCGGGCCTTCTTCATCACTCTGATGGAGTGCAGCACGTCGCGGATGTAATAGGATGTGACCATGAGTTTGGCGAACTTTCCCTCTTTGAGTAGCCAAGCCGCCTCTTTCTGACCGACCTTGATATCCCTGTTTGGGTGGGTGATGAGAAGTACCCTGCGTCCTTCCGACTCTAGGGTATCCTTGATGCGATCGGCAGCGCTGGATTTACCGCAACCGTCCATTCCGTCAACGACATACCACATAGTGTGCCTCAGCTGATGCACCTATATCGTCGAACCCCATTATAATGGGGTAGGTCTGGCACTCAGCTTTTCCTGATCTTTCCCTTATCGAGAGCATCCTGGAAACCAGGCATCTCGGAAGGAGTGATAGCGATCCTGTCACCCTTTGCGTACTTCTTCCTGGTGGTCCAGTTGGTGAAAGGTTCGACACAACGGTACATGGTGGCCTTCTCGGCGATCTTCACAGGTTCGGGAGCACCTTTGAGATCGGTGTAGTTTCCGTTGTGGCAGATGGCCTTGCCCTTTCCGACCTCGATGACCTTGTTGCAGACGTTGTCGAGGAAGTACCTGTCGTGGGTGACCGTGATGACGACACCGTCGTACTCGGCGAGTGCCTGCTCGAGCATGTGCTTGGAGTTGATGTCCACATAGTTGGTGGGCTCATCGAGGATGAGGAGGTTGGTCTCGCCGTGCATCATGAGGCAAAGTGCGACCTTCGCCCTCTGTCCGCCGGAGAGGGACTCCATCTTCTTGGTGACGTTCTCATCGGTGAGGAGGAACTGTGCCAGTGCCCTTCTTGCCTCGGCCTTGTTGTCAGGGCCGATGAGGTGCAGCATCTGCTCCTCCGCTGTGAGTTTGAGGTCGAGACCCTCATGCTGCTGTGAGTAGTATCCGATCTTTGCACCGGGTGCGACCCAAAGGTCTCCGGTTACGGGAAGTTCTCCGAGGATCGCCTTTAGGAGGGTGGACTTACCCGCACCGTTGGCTCCGAAGATACCGATCTTGTCTCCTTTCTGGATGTCGAGGTTGATGCCGGACAGGATGGTCTTTCCGTCCCTGGAAACGGAGACATCCTCTGCCATGAGGACGTTCTTTCCGGATTTCTGTGCGGCCTTGATGTTGATATTGATGTCCTTCTGCTCGTCGGGCCTCTCCTTCTCCTCGAGTTTGGATGCCATCATGATACGGGTCTTGTAGGAACCCATGTAACGGCGGGCATCATGGAACATCGCCTCGATGAGAGCGTCCTGTTTCTTCTTGGCGTCGGCGTACCTCTCGTACTCCTTCATCTGCCTCTCGAGGGCCATGTTCTTCTTGTCGACGTAGTCGGAATAGTTTCCCTTGTACTCCTGGGACTTTCCGTTCTCGATCTCCAGGACCCTCAGTGCGATCCTGTCGAGGAAGTACCTGTCGTGGCTGACGATGACTACGGCGCATTTGGATCCGAGAATGAGACGCTCCATCCATTCGATGGTGCTGATGTCGAGGTGGGAAGTGGGCTCATCCATGAAGATGAGGTCGCAGTCGGTGACCTGTACGACGGTCCTCGCCATCATGACCTTGGATTTCTCTCCTCCGGAAAGGCTGCCCATCTCCCTGTCGAGGTATTCCTCGGGGAAGTTGACCTGCTTGAGGACGTCGAGGAGCTTGTCCCCGATCTCGCTGTTGAACTTCTGGAGTTTGCTCTCGAGCTCGCTCTGCTCCTCGGCGAGTGCGTTCCAGTCGATGTCCCCTCCGCTGCTGTACATCTCGTCGATCTCCGCCATGCGGACCTTGATGTGTTCCGCATAGGAGAACGACTGTTCGAGGACCTCACGGACGGTCATGTCCTCGGGGATGTCCACGAACTGCTGCATGTATCCGATCTTCTCGGTCCTGCGGGTAATCTCTCCGGTGTCCTCCTTCTCCTCTCCGAGCAGGATCTTGAGGAAGGTGGATTTTCCGGCTCCGTTGGCTCCGACAAGTCCGATGCGGTCGCCTTCGTTGATCTGAAGGCTGACATCGGTGAGGACTTTCTGAGGGCCGAACGATTTGGAGACGGACTGGGCTTTTAGGAGCATGATAAACGGTCGGTCAATCCTTTTTCAATATATGTTATATCGTTCGGAACCCTGTGATTCGAGTCTGAATGCATGTGCTTAATTATTCTGCAACACCCATAATTTGGTGAAAAATTATGAAGATTGGATGGAAAACATATTCCTGCACCGACTGTTCACTTATCAACTAT
>JAKSHV010000064.1 GCA_024399225.1 archaeon
GTTGAATTCCCTGCACAGGGAGGTGAACTTGTCCGCCCAGATGTCGCCGATGACCTCGTTCACACTTGCATAGAACTTGTAGAGGTTGGAACGGGTCCAGTTGAGGCTCTTGGCGACGGATGTCATGGAGAGCTCGAACGTAGGGTGAAGTGACAGTTCCTTCTCGGCAGCGAGTTTTATCTCGTTCCTGCGGATCAGTTTCTGTTCTTCTGTCACGGCCCGGGTGAATTTCTCCATATGCGACCTCGATAGCAGGGGTTGTTAAAAATAGTGGGGCGGAGCCGCCCCTAATGGGTTTATGCTTTGAGGGCCTGGTAGTCTTCCTTGGTGATCAGGAAGTTTCCATCCTTGGTCACATCGTACTTGGCATCATGGAGTGCGGAGAGGAAAGAGTCGACATACTCCTGGTGGATCTTGTCTCCGTAGCCTTTCTCGAACTGGTCGGGGTAGAAGACCTCTGCGAGGTATGCCGCCCTGAGGGTGTCGGGGAGGTAGTATCCGACGAACATAAAGTTGTCAGGTACGGAATCGAAGAAGTCGTAGATGCCCGTGAACTGCTCCCAGTAGGTGATCGCACTTGCGGTGTCGTATGCATATTTGGTGACGGTTGTGTATGCAAGGACGTAGTCGGGCGCGACGTTGTTGAGCCACTCCTTGTCCCCGATCGCCCTGGAGGTCTCCGGGACCTCAACAGCGAGATTTGCACCGGCGAGCTTGATGCATGAGGTGAATCCGGACTCGTTTCCGTAGACATCGCTCTTGGAGACGATCATTGCGGAAACTTTCTTGTCCTCCGCGACTTTAGAGGTCTTGCTGTCGATTTCCTTCTGCACCTTATCGATGTATCCGACGAATTTCTCCGCTTTCTCCTCGGCACCGCAGAGGAATCCGATCATGAGGGCGGCGGAGATCGAGCTGGTTCCCCTGACATCGAGCCTGATGACGGGGATCTTGGCATCTTCGAAATCCTTTTCGGTGTTCATGGCATAGGTCTCGATGGTGGTGATGACTGCATCGGCCTTTTTCTCGGCGGGGAGGTTGGAGACCTTGGTGACTCCTACGTTCCACTGATATGCCTTGTTGACCTCCCAGAGTTCGTCGGCTTTGATTCCTGCGAAAAGGGCAGTGTCCGCCGGCTCTGCAGTTCCGGCGGCTTTGTCTTCGGGTCCGAGGAGCATGACGGACATGGTGGGCTGAGGGCTTGCGACAACGATGTTTTTGAGAGGGTAGGGGGTCTCGTAGGGTTTCTTGTACATTGCATTGTAGTAGAAGACGGTCTTTGCCTTCTTGTCAATGATGTCCTGGAGTTTTTCGACATCCTTGTCGTCAAGGGTGCCGTCTGCGTTGACATCTGCAAGTGCGGAGGGTTCTTTGTCTCCGTCGATCATCTGTTTGAGAAGAGTGAGGTCCTTATCATCGATGACATCGTCATTGTTCACATTCCCATAGATGAGGAGCCTGTCGGTCTCAACGACCTTTTCCTCATCGTCATGGTTGACAACGGCATACACACCGAGTCCTGCGATAACAACGACAATCACCGCGACTATTGCGAGTAATTTCGAGTTCATCATAATTGGATTACTAAGCCAACTATATATATTCTTGCGTAATTATGAAACCCTAAGGTTTAATCAGATGACTGTTGATCAGAACACCTTGAAAACAACATATCTTCGTTCTAATTGGAAAAAAACAGTCATTATTGTATCAACTTTACTTGTAATCGTACTATTATTCTTTGTTTCTATCTATGTAAATGGTAGAGACATTTCGTTCTTTAACTGTATAGATATCGTTATTAGTCACCTAGCGGGGGAGACATATGAGTACAATACGGACCGGTGGTGGGATGATTATATCCTGTGGAAACTCAGCGTCCCTCGTGCAATCCTTGCCATAATCGCCGGAGCAGGTCTCGCTGTCGGCGGGGCCGCGATGCAGGGGGTCATGAAGAACCCCCTTGCGGATCCGTACACGACGGGCATCTCCTCGGCGACAGTCCTCGGGGTCGCCATCGCCATGGTGATGGGTTATTCCGTCACCGGTCCGGGCCAGTACGGGGTGGTCCTGAACGCTTTCGTATTCGGGCTCATTCCCGTCGTGGGGATGTTGGCTGTATCCAAGGTCCTGGATTCTTCTCCCGCATCCCTAATCCTTTTCGGGGTGATCATCTCGGCAATGTTCGGTGCCATCAGTACACTGGTGATGGTCATGGCGGATGACATGACGTTGCAGAGCGTTTATGCCTGGCAGGTGGGTTCGTTATATGATTCGCACTGGGGTGACCTACCCCTCCCGTTGACGATTACCGCTGTATGCACGGTATCCATCATGTTCACTTCCGGAAAGATGAACCTGTTGTTGCTAGGTGATGACAGCGCCCACAGCCTGGGATTGAACGTGGAGAACTACCGTATAATCCTCCTGGCACTCGTTTCCCTGATGACTGCATCCATAGTATGTTTCACAGGGATTCTGGGATTCGTGGGATTGGTGGTGCCGCACATGGTGCGCATGATCTTCGGAAGCGACAACAGGTTCCTGATTCCCCTTTCAGCCGTGTTCGGATCGTTCGCTCTGATTGCCGCCGATATCGTCTCCAGGACCGTCATCTATCCTAACGAGCTGCAGGTCGGAGTGGTACTCGCATTCCTTGGGGCCCCCTTGTTCCTGTATGTCATCGTCAGAAACAAAAGGACGGTGTGGTGAATGGAGCAGGGGGAGTTCAAGAGGTGGTATTATGCAAGGGGGCACAAGTATTCGATCCTGTGCATATTGTCCCTGGTGGTGGCATCCGTATTGGTGTTGATCAATGTCTCCGTCGGGGAATACCAGATTAGCATATCCGCCTCGTACAACGTAATCTACCAGCACATCATCGGGGGGACCGATTACACCTGGAGGGACAATCATGTCGTCTGGGATATGCGCCTCCCGCGTGCCATTGCGGGATTCGGGATCGGTGCCGTACTGGCGGTGAGCGGAGCCGCCATGCAGAGCTCCCTGAAGAATCCCCTGGCGGATCCGTACACCATAGGTATCTCATCCGGGGCCTCACTCGGAGTCATACTGGCGGCAGTATTCGGATTGTACCTGGTGCCGTTCATCGATCCGTTCTCCGGACAGGTGGTGAACGCATTCGTGTTCTCCCTCCTGCCAATGGCCATGATCCTCCTGATGTCCTATTCCGGAAAGAGCACGCCGAGCACGGTCATCCTGATCGGTGTGGCGATAATGTACATCTTCTCGGCGATAACCTCCACGGTGATGCTTATCGCCGAACCAGAGGATTTCGCAGGAGTATACAAGTGGAACCTGGGAAACATCAGCAACATCGAGTGGGGTAGTCTGTGGATCATCGTTGCGGTCTCAGTACTGCTGACCGTCGTGATGCGGTATTTCGCCCCTGTGATGAATATACTGTCCGCCCCCGACAATGTCTGCAGATCGTTCGGTATCGATCCCAAGTTCTACCGCATGGTGGTCCTGGGGATCGCATCATTGGCGACTGCAGCCGCCGTCTGCTACACCGGGACGATCGGTTTCGTGGGCCTGATAGTGCCCCACATCGCCAGGATGATGGTCGGTTCCGACAACAGACTGCTCATACCAACGTGTGCTGGGGTGGGGGGCATATTCCTCCTGGTGGCGGATTCGATAACGAAGGTGGTGAAATACGGAACGCTCCCTGTAGGAGTACTGACCTCGTTGATCGGATGTCCGATGTTCATCATCATAATGATCAAGTTCAAACGTCTTAACAAAGGATTCTGAGGGAAAGGAAATGGATGCACAGCAATGGGACGATCTTGCAGATATGGTTGATTTCGAACCGGACAAATCCGCGGCCGATATCGCTTACGATTTCCTGAAAGAGAAGGTCGAAGGCAGGGGGTGGACCCTTTCCGACCTGGGCTGCGGACCGGGTTCGCTGACTGCGAGACTGGGTCCGTTGTTCAACAGGGTGAGGATGATAGATTTCAGCAGGAAGATGCTCGAAAGGGCGTATTCCGAAGTGACTGGCTACGGGGTGACCAATGTGGAAATCCTGCAGGAGGATATCACGACCTACGTGCCGGATGTGAAAACGGATGTAGCTCTGGCATGTGCGTGTCCACCCTTCTACAGGGTGTCCGATGCGCCGAAGATGGAGATTTTCGCAACGAAGGCATGCGTCCTTATTATGCCCACCCTGGTGCAGGACTCCCCTGTGCGCAAAATCCTGAAGGAGATGGGCGTCGATGTGCATCCTTCGATAGATGCCGAACTTGTGGAGGCCGACCGTTCCAGGTGCCACCATACGGAATCCGTGCTGTTCTTCGAGACGCGCGAGATGCTGACACCTCTTGTGATGAAGAACCGTTGCATCCGCTACACCGACGGGTCGTCCGAGAGTGTGAAGCGTCTGGACGAGATCATCTCATCGATGGACGACGATGAAAGGTATTACGACCGCTGGTCGAAGCTTGTATACTGGGAACTGGAGTGATAGGATGAAAATCAAGATAGATGGTCTGGAGTTCTCATATCCCAGCGCAAAGGTCCTCGACAATATCTCCCTGAATCTAGAAGGCCCCAAGTTCGTCTCGATCCTGGGGCCCAACGGCGTCGGAAAGTCGACCCTCATTCATTGTATCAACAAGATCCTCGTCCCCACCGGAGGGAGTGTGTTCCTGGACGGACAGGATGTGAAGGACATATCTATAAAGGAACTGGCGAAGTCGATCGGATATGTCCCGTATTCATCGAACGATACCTTCCCTCTGACCGTGGTGGATACCGTCCTGATGGGGAGACATCCCCACAGCAGTTGGAAATCTATCGACCGCGACCTCGACTCAGTATACCTAGCACTCAAAGAACTCAACATCACGGACCTGGCTACCAGGTCCTTCAACGAACTGTCCGCAGGACAGCACCAGAAGGTCATGCTTGCCAGGGGACTCGTGCAGGAACCCAAGGTGCTGCTTCTCGACGAACCCACCTCCAACCTTGATGTCAGGCACCAGATTGAGGTGACCAAGATGCTCAGACGTCTTTCGAGGGAGAAGAACATCCTCGTCATCATGATATGCCATGATATCAACATCGCAGTAAGGTATTCCGATGAAGTGATCATGATGCATGATGGAACGATACATTCTGTAGGAAGTCCGCGTGACATCATCACTTCTGAATCGCTGGAGACGGTTTATGGCGTGAAAGCGAAGATCATCGAAGAGGGGGGAGCCCCCTATGTGGTGCTCCTTGATTCGCTAGATGGGTGAGTGTCGGGAAAACAGGAACTCCCGTTCTAGATCATCTCTGCCTTGTTTCCCAATATGGTGATTCCGGATACCCTGCTGATATGGCATCATCAAGGGGATGCATATGCAGGGAGCAACATGATACCCTTCTCGGTTTTGCGAAGGCACGCAATAACGTGCTCTACGGACAGCCTGCCGACCTGTCGGCGGACAACCGCAGGAAATGGGTAGAAGCCATCAGGTCGCTCGAAGAACCGTGATGTTGCAGGAGCAGAGCCCTATCATCATCTGGCAGAACTGCGTGCAAGGGTCTTCAGTATTATGTGCGGACGTCCGTCATCCTCGATGACGCGGGATCTCACGCCGTCGATCTGCTCCAGGAGGAGGTTTAAGGTGTTCATGTTGCGGACATCGTCGTTGCAGGAGACCTCCCTGTGGACCCTCATCACGAGGTCGTGGCGTTCCCTGCGGCCGCCCGGAAGGTAGCGGTTCTTGTGTCTGCGGAAACCGAACAGTGCCATCTGATCTCTGGATTAATTAACGAGTTCCCAACCTCGTTATTTAAATCCTGGCGGTTGCGGAGGGATTCCTCTCGAGGACCGCATCCATCACATCGCCGAATGCAATCCCGGTGGCGACGGAGATGGTGATGATGGTCTCGCCCGCGTCATAGCGCTCGTAGATCTGGGCCTTTGCCTCGGGGGAGAGCCTGCAGACGATCCTGTTCTCCTTGGCGGACCTGGAGACGTTGGGGGTGTTCCATTTGCTGGTGTGGCATTTGGGACATCTCTGGGGGCTTTCGTTGGCGGTTCCCCAGGAGTGCTCGCACTTCATGCAGGTGTACACGTGGTAGTTCTTCATCCAGAGGGTGGATCTGCACTTGGGACAGTTCTTCGGAAGGTCTCCTTTCTTACGGATCGCCCATTTGTGGGCGCACCTTGAACAGGTCAGAATGGAACCGGGTGCGACGGAGGAAGGTACTGTCTGCGTGTACTGCATGAATATGACAATATAATCAATCCAATATAAAACATTCTATTGACACCGTGTCAGTAATGTCCGATAACGGACATTCACAAGGAACTGTACGATGAAAAGTCAAGTGGCGGGCGCGTAGGGATTCGAACCCTAGACTTACAGCTTAGGAGGCT
>JAKSHV010000065.1 GCA_024399225.1 archaeon
CATTGACTCCCTCGTCCATCATGACCTGGAGGGCGGTCTGGTTTGCGGCGGTGGGGGTAGCAACGATAACGTCGACCTGCCTGAGCTTGAAGTTCTCGATAGCACTGTCGGTTACACCGCTGTTGTGGTTGTTCTTGGAGGTGTAGATGGTGACATCGGAAAGATCGTAGAGGTTTCCGTACCAGGACTTGAGGTTGGTAGGTCCGCACTTGACAAGATTCCAGAGTCCGAGGGCGGCCATCATCTCGGCCTGCTGCCAGTAGGTAATTCCGATGTTCTTATTCTTAAGGGGGAAGTCGAGTCCCTGGGCCTCACCGAAGTAGTTCTTGTAGTAGACCTTGCATTCCTGCTCGTTCATGATCTTCTTGACGATCTCGACATCTTTGGTGGTGATGAATCCGTCAAGGTCTGCGTCTGCGAAGGGATACTTGGAGGTGTCCCATGCACCGCTGCTGACAATGCTGTTCAGAAGGTCTACGTCCTTCTGGTCGATATATGCGTCGTTGTTTGCGTTTCCGTAGATCTCCACGGTTGCAGAGGTGACATTGTCATCGGAACCGGAATCCTTGCTGAGGTTAAGGATTGCTACGGATCCTCCGGCAACTACCAATGCAGCGACAACAACAACGGCAACGATACTCTTGTTGTCCATGTTATCACTCGGATTATATATCCGACTTCAAATTTTAAAAAATATTATAAAAATATTACTAATCCTATTTTTGGTAACCAATTTTAATTTTACATTATCTGGCTATTGTAAAATTAGACTCAAATTGTATCCAATCATTTGTATATTTGTCAAAGATTTTTATAGCAATAATTGGATAACTAGGTGATAGCAATGGTCAAACTGTTCGATTATTCTTTCATCAAAGAACTCTCTGTGCCCATCAAACAGGCCGAGATCCTAAGTAGGATACACGTGTGCGAGGAACGCATAAACATCTGGAAGCAGTACTACCCCGAGGCTATGGAACAGTTCTACACCAAACGTATATTCGAGGATGTATGCAGTACCCACGATATCGAACACATACCCATCGATCGCGAACGCTCCACCCTACTGATCTATTGCGATGAGGCTCCTCGTACCGATAACGAGAACAAAGTGCTCGGCCAGTATGAGGCTATACAGTACTGTGAGATTCTTAAGACTAAGGACAGGTTGGTGCCCGAGGACTTTTTGGAGATCCACCGCCGCCTTATGATCCGCCACGATCCCAACGGCGGAACCTATCGCAGTGTCGATTACCCTCACATTGGATATGGAACCGCCACAACTATCGAGAAGCCTGTTTCCACCAAGGAGATACGGTATGTTATCAACAGTTTCTGCAGGACATACAATGCGGCATCCGCAGATCCCGGTATCGATAACGTGATACTTGCACTATGCGCGACATTGGACTTCTTTTCGATTTCTCCCTTCGAGAACGGTAACGGACGTATGTACCGTCTTCTTCTGAATCTATTCCTCGGACGTGCCGGAATCAGCATACAGACCTATGCTCCTCTGGAGAAGTACATCCTGGAACACCTCGAGAATCATTTCGTTTCATTAAATTCGAGTACCAAAGGATGGGAATGCGAATCACACGCCTATGATTTCTTCATTGATGATATCCTGCACAATCTCAGCCATTGTGTCCGTTTCCTCGATGAATCCCTTCCGCCGATCTCGGCAGGCAAACATACCAAATCCGAACGTATCGCCTACATAGCTGATACCGCACACGGAAGTTTCTCGGCAGGTTATGTGAACGAGCATGCTCCGGACATCTCGTCGATTTCTATCTACAAACAGTTGTCGGAAATGGTGAAAAACGGTGAGCTCCTGAAGGAGGGGAACACACGCTCCACAACCTACAGGAAGCCCTAACAAGATCATAGAGTAAGCGATTCTTAAGTTTTCAGGATTCCGCAGCTTCCTCGTGTCCCTGGTCTGCGTCCTTACAGATCCATTTCATGGCTTCCTTCTCGTTGTTCTTGACACCTTTTTCGTCACCGGCAAGGGACTCACCATCGAGACCTGCAAGTCAAGGGAAGCTGCCGAAAGGAAGGCGGTCCAGATGAAGAACGGTCACGGCGAGACCACCAAGTACGTCCAGAAGGTGGCCTATGCGGCACCGAACTCGTCAAACCCAACGGCGAGTTCAGGAAGAAGGGACAGACCTACTACGAGCTCAGAAGGTGAGTCCGCCTATGGGATTGCGCAAGAACCTCCGCAGGTCCGGTGAGACGGAGATCGTCAGGATGTGGGTGGACTCCGCACCGGTCGTACGTTTCATGAAAGGTTACGACGGCTTCATCCAGGAGATCGGAAATGGCGGAGATATGCCTCGATGACATCGACGGGGACGTTCTCACCGTGACAGGAAAAGGTCACGGATGTTATGGGAAGAGGGCAGAGGTGGATATCCCTCCCGAGACCAGGGAACTTCTTAACGAATACCTCGAGTACCGGAGACCCTGATCGGAATGGTTGACCGTTCCCAGGGCAGACTGTTCGTGAGGGATTCCACAAGAAGGGAACACCTTACGACTTCAACTCCATCGGATATCTGATGGAGAAGGTGGCTGATGCGGTAGCTGTCGATGCTTCATGCCATACTCTCAGGCGCCTTTGTGCGAACAATCTGTTCGATGATATGACATCGCAATGGTTCAGCAGGTGATGGGACATAGCCACTATTCAACCACATACGATAGCTACATCCGCTATTTGGAATCCAAGAGGAAGGCTGCGGTGAGAAGGGCAAGCAGCAAACACTACGACTGACGATTTTTTAATTTTCGTAACTTCTTACCTTTTACTCAAGGACGGATTTGCTAACAAAGCTAACCTGTTACAAAAAGGTGAAAAGTCCACCGTCTTCACCGACGGTGGGAAGGAGTTTGCGGGTGAGATCGAGCCTCTCACTGTGACTCGAAGTGAGCTTCGTAAGCTTCCTTGGCTGTGAATCCCTTGAGACAGATGTCGTGGATTGCACCCATGATTCCCTGAACATCCCTGTGCTGGAAGACGTTCCTTCCGATGGAGACTCCGTGTCCTCCTGCCTGAAGAGAATCGGCTACCATGTTGAGGATGTCCATGTCGGAATCCATCTGGGGTCCGCCGGCGATGACGATGGGGACGGGACAGCCCTCTACAACACGGCTGAAGGAGTCGATGTCTCCGGTGTAGGAGCATTTGACGATGTCTGCTCCCAACTCTGCACCCACACGTGCCGCATGCGCAACGGCTTCCGGGTTGAAGCTGTCTTTGATGCTGGGTCCGCGGGCGTATGTCATGGCGAGCAGGGGCATTCCCCAGTCCATGCACTTCGAAGAAACCATTCCTGCATCCTCGAGCATTTTGGGCTCGTCCTGCGCACCGACGTTGATGTGGACGGAGATCGCATCGGCTCCGAGTTTGAGTCCGTCTTCGACAGATGCAACAAGAACCTTGCTCTGGGAGTTCACTCCGATGTCGGTGGATGCAGATAAGTGAAGAATAAGACCTACGTCTCCGCCGGAGGTCCTGTGTCCATGGGGAACCATACCCTTATGCATGAGTACTGCAGTAGCTCCTCCGCAGGATACATCGTTGACGGTCTTCTTGAAATCCCTGATTCCGGGGATGGGCCCTACGCTGATTCCGTGGTCCATGGGAACGATTACGCAGTTTCCTGTGTTGCGGTCGACGATTCTTTCCATTCTGACATTTTTTCCGAACATGGTAGTTCTCCGTGTTGTGTGCTAACACGTGTCACGGTAAACTCATATTAATAGTTTCTCAAATTCCGAAATAACACAATTCCTGTAAAATTAATATAATGTGAAATATGTTATAGATTCGATGGCAATAAAGAAATGCGTCGTAATCTCCTGTGTTTCATTCGAAACCGCTATGAATGTGGAACCCGCCGTAAGCTACGGTGCCGACGAGGTCCACCTGTTCCACTATGTCCGCGATCCCACAACCGATTCCGGAAAGATCTATGACGAATTCTACTCCGAAGTGTGCTCCCAGCTGAAAGACAAGCTTCCCAAGGTAAGGATCATCGAGCACAACAAGGACCCTATCTATGATTTCCAGCTAATGTTCAGGGACATCCTCGGTATCATCAACGATGTGAGGAACCGCAATCCCGACCACGATCCCGATGACGACTGCTATGTCGGTCCCGACGCGGAGATCCTGATCAACGCATCCGCGGGAACCTCCGAATTCAGCGCCGCCGCCATCATCGCATCCATGATGTCCAAGGGAGTCAACTCCTTCACCGTGGGAACCAGGGAATACACCGTCAAGAACGAGGACATCAGGAACCTCTATTACAAGGCGGGAAGGCCCGTCGGACTCACCGAACACACCCATTCTCCCAGGATAATCCCCAACTTCGATATCGAGATGCCTGACGAGAATCTCATCCGTGCACTCAGATCCTATTACAAAAGGTCCCAGGACGGAAAGATGCTCAGTGCCAGCTGCATCATCCAGCAGCTGAAGGACGAAGGCATCTGGATGTACCAGGCGGCCGCCGGAGAGCGCAAGACCAACATGAAGCAGAAGGAGACCATGTACTACCAGAGGCACTACCTCGAGGTCTGGATCGCCAACGGATGGATCGAGAAGCCCCAGGGATACAGCAAGTACAAGCTCACCGACAACGGTCTCGTCGCCATCAACACATTCTACACAAACTAAAAATCTTCTTTGACTCTTCTCTGGGACCTTTTCTGATGTCCCAGAGGAGTTCTACCTCCCCATACCCAATATTATAATAATCAAAATATCAATTCACTGAACATCCATGTATGGAGTATATTACACAAGGTACGGCCCGAAGGTTCTTTCGGGAGAAAAATCAAACAAAGTACTCGCATCGATTATGGATGGAAAAATCCGTTTCACCGACATCCTCGAGGATACCGGATATTCCAAATCAACAATCAATTTCATTCTCAAAAATCTCGCAAACGATGGATATATCCACATCATCGGTGACGGAAGGGCTAGAACCTACCGCGCCATCGTTCTCCGTGTCCTGTTCATAGGTGATGAGACGCACGCGAGAAGAGAGGTAACCGGAGAGATGGTCTGGAACCTTGCAGGTAACATCGAGAAACACCTGCTGGAACTAAGTATCGGAGGACTTCATTCCGCAGGAGCCTCCATATGGCCGATCATCTCCGAAATGGGAAAGTTCATGGGTCCCGCCGCATACTCTTCCCTCGGCCTCTGGACATATGAGAATGTTATGAATTCCGTGAAGGAATTCCTAAAGAGGGCAAAGATCGCCGATCTCGACGTCTCATTCGATGATGAGATATTCAATTTCACCTACACCATCGATTCCAGCCGTTCTGAGGCCATGGCAGAGATGCTGTCATACTTCGTCAAGGATTTCCTGATGACCTACGTATCCACCATGAAGGGATACAGGTACAACGCATCCGCTTACAGCGTGCAGGACCGCACCTACTCTCTCACACTCGTCGGAACCGACTATGTCAACCCCTATCAGTCAAGGCTTGACTTCAAACTTGAAAAGGTCGAAGGTGACCCAGAGCTTCCCGCCATCGTGGGTATCTCCACCCACATCGAGGTCATCGACAATATGCCGATGGTGCGTATCCTCAGACATCTCGAGAACAACACTCTGACCGTAGCAGAGATAGCTGAGGAGCTGAACATTCCTGCCCCGACCGTGTTCAAATATATGTCCGTGATGAAATCCAAAGGAGTCATAACCAGCGACGGCAGGAAATACGGAGAGCTCTACTGGAGGGACCTTCCCGATATCTTCCCCTGGAGTGTACCTGAGACCCAGGATTACGATTTCCGTGCGATCGCCATGAGGGCTTGGGAGGATCCTGAGCACTTCGCGGAGGTCGCCATCGATTTCATCATTGTGTATCTGTCAGCCATCGGTTTCGATCTCGGACAGTTCCTAAGCCGCTCGGGAAAGGCCATCGCCCATGCGCTGCACGTATTCTTCCCGGAGAAATCCATTACCGATATCGTCGGACAGTTGAATTCCGTCCCCGGAAACAGGCTGTCCTTCACTATCTCCGAAGGGTCCCCGATAGTCATCGACCGCATTTCGAAGACTCCGCTCAGCCCCCCGGTTTCCAAAGGACTCATGCTGTTCTACAACGGATTCTTCGGAATGCTTCTGGATGACTACTGCGGCCGCAAGGCCATCCTGAAGAGGAGCCGCCTGCATGGGGATTCGAACTCCGACCATCAGATGATCTTCGAACTTGAAGACATCAAAACTGAAGAAGAGTGAATAAAAACTCCGTTCCGGGCACCCAGATATGTTATCCGTGTCCGGAACGTAATGT
>JAKSHV010000066.1 GCA_024399225.1 archaeon
CTGAATTCTTCAACAGGAAGAACGGAGGAAGTCTTGCGGAAAGGAAGGAACGTGATGAAGAGATTATCTTGAACAGGTCCGCCATCGTGGCCGCTTCGGCCAAGATGGCGACCATAATCTACACACTGGTGGTAAAAGACAGGCATTGGTGATTACGAAAAGATCCAGGGTCCTAAGAGATAGGGCCGAATGTCTGGCACGTATACCTCTTTGGTGGATCCGCGAAGGCGGATGGAACCGTTTGGAAAAGGTGCATAACACAAGGTCCAATGGGCATAATGGTACCGTGGGAAATCTCTGAATGAGATAGGCCCGAGCCGGAAGATAAAGTTGCCAACTTGTCAAGATTCTGAATCGAAAATATGGTGTTTTAGCGACCCAACCACAACCCTCAGCGAAAGCTTTATTCCACATAGGTTGTTTTTAGGGTTGAGCCGCTATTTTTACACCTGATAAGAGGTTTACTGCTGACCTGCAGTTATATCGAAACTGATCAGACGGTTGAGTTCGACGGCATATTCCATGGGGAGTTCGTTGCTGAACGGCTGCAGGAATCCCATCAGGATCATCTGCGTCGCCTCATCACGGGACACACCGCGGCTCATCAGATAGTAAAGCTGGTCCTCGCTGATCTTGGAGACCGATGCCTCGTGCTCCAGGTACGATGTCGAGTTGTCCACCTTGTTGTTGGGTACGGTATCGCTGAACGAGATTCCGTCAAGGATGAGGGTGTCGCACTGCTCGTTCGCACGTGAACCGGCCGCATCGGGGGCGATGTAGATCTTTCCTCTGAAGTTGGAGGTTCCTCCGCCACGGGAGATGGATTTCGAGATGATGCTCGAGGTCGATCCCCTTCCGAGGTGGATCATCTTCGCACCGGTGTCCTGGAACTGTCCCGGACCTGCCACAGCTACGGAATTTACCGATCCGTGGGAACGAGTTCCCTTAAGGACGCAACAGGGATACTTCATACAGGTCTTGGAACCGATGTTTCCGTCAACCCACTCCATGAGTCCGTCGTCGTCCACAACGGCCCTCTGGGTGACCAGGTTGAGGACGGAGTTGGACCAGTTCTGGATGGTGGTGTACCTCATCTTCGCACGTTTTCCAACGAAGATCTCGATGACTCCCGAATGGAGGGATTCCTCGGAGTACATGGGTGCGGTGCATCCCTCGACGTAGTTGAGCTCTGCATCGTCGTCGACGATGATAAGGGACCTCTCGAACTGTCCGCTCTTCTTGTTGTTGATACGGAAGTATGCCTGGAGAGGCATCTCGAGCTTGACCCCCTTGGGGACGTAGATGAAGCTTCCTCCGGACCATACGGCACCGTTCAGTGCTGAGTATTTGTTGTCCCTGATGGGGACCAGGGTTCCGAAGTACTTCCTGAACAGTTCGGGATACTCCCTGAGTCCGGTGTCGGTGTCGGTGAAGATGACTCCCTTCTCCTCGACCTCCTTCAGCATGTTGCCGTAGACAGCCTCGGATTCGTAGTGGGCGGACACTCCGGAGAGGTACTTCCTCTCGGCCTCGGGGATACCGAGTTTCTCGAAGGTGTTCTTGACATCCTCGGGAACATCATCCCAGCTCTGGGACACCTTGTCGGACACACGGGTGAAGTAGGTGAAATCCTGGAAATCGATGTCCTCCAGCGAAGGCCCGAACCTGGGCTGATGGTGTTCGAAGAATGCTCCGAGTGCCTCGAGCCTGAATTCGAGCATCCACTCGGGTTCGTTCTTTGCCTTGGAGATCTCGCGTACGATCTCCTCGTCCAGACCTTTGCGGGTCTGGAACACGGCCTGTGCGTTGTCACGGAACTCGTAACGTGCACGGTCGTCGTTGTCGAATATAGGTAACTCGTTGGTCATTCGCGGATCTCCTGTCCCAGTGCCTTGCGGACACCCTTCCAGCCGATCTTGGCGCAGTTGATGCGGGCCGGTTCCTTGGGAACGTTTGCGAAGCAGTCGGCCTCCTCCAGGGAGTCCTCGTCGCAGGGTTCCAGATTCATCAGTTTGTCGAACGTATCGGCAAGTACCAGGGCCTCCGCCCTCGTCTTGCCCCTGAGCAGTTCGGTCATAATGGAGCACGATGCACAGGAGATGGAACATCCGGTTCCGTGCCAGCAGAGGTCCTTGATGACCTCTCCGTCCATCTTGATCTGAACATGGACGTCATCGATGCAGCTGGCACTCGCCATGTGCACCGACACGTAGCTTTCATCGCCTTCGCGTTTGTTGCGGGGATACTTGATGTGGTCGGTCAGGATCTCCCTCATGAACTGGGGGTCGTCAGAAATAGACATCGAGATAATCCTCCGTGTGTTTTGCGGCGTCGAGGAAGGCCTGAATGTCCTCCTCATCGTTGTAGATGTAGAACGAGGCACGTACGGTGGCGGGCGAACCGGTGAACACCGGCAGAAGCTTAGCGCAGTGGGTTCCGGAACGTACGAACACGCCCTTGCTTCCGAGCCAGGTGGCGGTGTCCTGTGCGAATACGGTCTCATGGTTGAAGGTGACGAGACCAGCGTCCGCATCGGGGTTGTAGACCTTCATCTTCTGCATATCCTTCATTCCGTCGACGGCCATCCTCCTGAGTTTCTCCTCATGGTCATGGATGTCCTTGAAACCGATTCCCTGCAGATATCTGCAGGCCTCGGCAAGACCCAGTGCTCCAGATACGTTCTGGGTTCCGGCCTCGAAACGGGAAGGTGGATCATCAAGGATTACATTGCCTTCGACATCGAAGCGGGCGTTCATCTCCCCTCCCCACATAAGCGGAGTGAGGTCCTCGAGAAGTTCCTTCTTCCCGTACATGACCCCTATTCCGGTGGGTCCGACCATCTTGTGGCCAGAGAAACAGAGGAAATCGGCATCGCTGTCCTTCACGTCGGTCTTGCGGTGGGGGACGGATTGCGCCCCGTCATCCACATAGAGTGCACCGACGGAATGGGTGATCTTCGCCATTTCCTTCACATCGATGGAGTAACCGAGAACGTTCGTGGTGCTTGCGAGACATACGACCTTGGTCCTCTCGTTGACGACCGATTTCAATCCGTCGGGAGTGATCCTTCCGTTCTCGTCGAGAGGAACGAACACGATCTTGGCCCCGGTCTGTTCTGCGACCCTGTACCAGGGAAGAACCACGGATGCGTGTTCATGGTAGGAGATGACAATCTCGTCATCCTTGCCGATCCTGTGTGCGAGTCCGAATGCCACCTGGTTGAGCCCCATGGTGTCCCCGCAGGTGAAACAAACCTCCTCGGGAGATGCGTTGATGAACTTGGCGACGGTCTCGCGACTTGCATCATAGGCCACATCGGCATCATGTGCCAGAGCATAATCTCCGCGTTTGGTGTTGGCGGTTATGCAGCGGTTGTAACGGTCTGCCTCATCGATGACCTGATTGGGCTTGAAGGTGGTTGCGCAGTTGTCCAGATAGACAAGTTTCTTGTCTTTGTAGAGTCCCCCGTTATCATACATGGGGAAATCCCTGCGGATGATCTGTGCATCGATCATATCTTCAGGGCCTCCAGTGAATTGTATACCTCTGCTGCGAGGGATTTGTCGCTGAGGGAATCGATGATGGGTATGAGACTTCCGACGGTGATCAGCCTGCGGCTCTCCGCTTCGGTAAGTCCGCGGCTCATGAGATAATACATCGCTTCGGGATCGTAAGCCCCGACGGCAGCACCGTGGCTTGCGTTGACCTCATTATCCTTGATCAGTAATGCGGGGGAGACCTCGCTGCGGGATCCTTCCGACAGGTTTGTGATCCTTCCCTCCTGACGGGTGTCGCTTCCGTGGGCACCGTTGACCACATCGGACGTACCGATGAAACGGAGTGTACCATCGCCGAGGTTGATTCCTGCCATCTTGGTGCGTGAAAGGGTGTTCCCTTCATCGTGGATGGTATCGAAGGCGAAGACCTTCTTCATTCCGGGCTGACATACGGATGCAAGCCTGATGTTGCAGCTGGAACCGCGTCCGAGATGCACGGAAAGGTGCATGTCCATATCGCCGATGGAAAGGTCCACCATGTTAAGATCTAGCTGAGTACCCTCGTCTATGGAAAACTCAAGTTCGTTGTTGCCCGAGAGGTCATCGTCGAACAGACAGTCGATCACCGAATCACAGGAGACCCTGCCCCCGCGAAGTTCGCTGGGTTTGCGGCAGATCGTCTCAGATTCCCCCGATGTTGACTGCACCGGATCCGCAGGAGGGGGATGCAGGCCTCTTCTCCTTCTTGATATGGATCCCGTATTCCCTCTCGAGAACGGAATATCCCTGGGAAGCGATCTTGTCCGCGAGCGAGCCGTCTCCCTCTACGGCGATGGTACCGTTCACTATGACGGCGGTGCGTTCGGGGCGGATGAGCTTGTATAGACGGTCGTAGTGGGAGATCATCAGGAAGGTTGTTCCCTTCTGACGGAGATCGTTAACTGCATCGGCTACAAGTGCCAGAGCATCGACATCGAGTCCCGAATCAATCTCATCTAGGAATGCAAGATCGGGTTGGAGAAGGATCATCTGAAGAACCTCGTTCCTCTTCTTCTCTCCTCCGGAATATCCGGCGTTGAGGTTCCTTGCCGCGAGTTCGGGATTGAATCCCGTCCTCCTGCATGCATCCTCCATCTCCTTGCGGAATGCGTATGCGCCCACAGGCTGTCCGCGACGTGCGTTAACCCCCGCACGGTAGAATTCGGACGCGACTACTCCGGGAACCTCCGGTGGCGATTGGAATGCCATGAACATTCCTTTGCGTGCCCTGGTGTCCACGCTCATCTTAAGGAGGTCCTCTCCGTCAAGAGTGATGGTTCCGCTAGTGACCTCGTACTGCGGGGAACCCATCAGTACGTTCAGCAGTGTTGATTTTCCATGTCCGTTGGGGCCGAGAAGTGCAATGCATTCGCCTTTACGAACTGTCAGGTTAAGATTGTGCAGGATCTGGTTTCCGCCGGCCTGAACCGACAGGCCCCTGATAATCAGTTCTTCCATGGGTGTAAACTCCAATTTAGGTAATTCCTAAATTCACGATTGTTTATAAGAATTATCAATCGTTAATGGGTGTTAACGATTGATAAATACAAATGGATGGATACCAAGAAATGAGATCGAAAAAGCCCGAAAGGGCTTCTGCACCGCCTTCGGATTCAGTCCTGCAGGAGACGATTATTACGGTTTCAACTATAGAAAAGACAGCAAGTTATGGTCCGGCAGATTCTGCACCTGCCGGACCGAATGGTTTTAATTGAGGGCCTCTTTGAAATTGGCCATGAAGACATCCTTCTGATCCATCGAGAAGATGAGCGGAGGGATGATACGGATGGTCTTTCCGTGGGCTACGTTGACCAGAATATTGTGGTCGAACATGTGCTTCTTGACTGCGGCTGCGGTGGCCTCGTCCTTCATTTCGACACCCATCAGGAATCCCATACCGCGGACATCGACGATCTTATCGGATCCGATGGCACGGAGTTCCTTCATCCACTGTGCGGATACCTTGTTGACGTTGTCAAGGATGCGGCTGCGGTTGATGATGTCGATGACCGCACATCCGGATGCACACACGAGGGGGTTTCCTCCGAAGGTGGTTCCGTGGGTTCCGGGAGTCATGCAGGCTGCGATCTCATCGGTGGTCATGACCGCTCCGATGGGCATTCCTGCACCGAGTCCCTTCGCGGTGGTGATGATGTCGGGGACGACATCGAACTGGTCCATGCACCACCATTTTCCAGTACGTCCGACTCCGGTCTGGACCTCATCTGCGATGAGGAGGGTTCCGTTGTCGTCGCAGAGCTCACGGACTCCCTTCATGAAGTCCATGGTGGCGGGGATGACTCCTCCCTCTCCCTGGATTCCCTCTATGAGGAGTGCCGCGGTGTCGCGGGTCATGGTCTCCTTGACGGACTCGAGGTCGTTGAAGGTGTAGTAGTCGTAGCAGTTGCTGATCAGGGGCTCGAAGGTCTCCTGGTACTTCTTCTGGGCGGTTGCTCCGAGTGCTGCGGAGGTACGGCCGTGGAAGCAGTTGTATGCGGACATGACACGGCTGCGCTTGGTATAGCGGACTGCGGTTTTCAGTGCACCCTCGTTCGCCTCTGCACCGCTGTTGACGAACAGGGTACGGGTGATCGCGTCGGGGGTGACGGTGTTGAGACGCTGTGCAAGCATTGCCTGTTCCTCGATGTGGAACAGGTTGGAGACGTGTACCAGGTGGGACACCTGGTCGCGCATGGTCTTGACCCACTCAGGGTGGGAGTATCCGAGGGAGTTGACTGCGATACCTGCGACGGTGTCGAGGTACTCGTTTCCCTTGGTGTCGTAGAGGTAGC
>JAKSHV010000067.1 GCA_024399225.1 archaeon
GACGATCTTCTGCTCGGGCCAGCTTGCCCTGTAGACGACTGCCATGGGGGTCTCGGGCTCGTAGCCTGCCTCCATGAGGGTCTTGGTGAGCTCGTCCATGAATCCTACGGAAAGGAAGATGCACATGGATGCATGGTGTTTGGCGAGGTCGATGAGTTTCTCCTTAGGAGGGACGGGAGTCCTGCCTTCCATCCTGGTGATGATGACGGTCTGGCTGACGGAAGGGAGAGTGAACTCCTTCTTGACGGCGGCCGCGGATGCACAGAATGAACTTACTCCGGGGATGACGTCGTACTCGATCTTCTCTGCGTCGAGCCTTACCATCTGTTCCCTGATTGCTCCGTAGATGGAGGGATCTCCGGTGTGGACACGTGCGACGGTCTTTCCCGCCTTGACTGCGGGAATGGTTACATCCATGACCTCATCGAGGCTCATGTATGCGCTGTCGTAGACGACTGAATCCTTCCTCCTCTTCTCGAGGACGGCGGGGTTGACGAGGGAACCGGCGAAGATGATGATGTCAGCTTCTTCGATAAGCCTCTGTCCTTTGATTGTGATCAGTTCGGGGTCTCCGGGACCTGCTCCGATAAAATGTACCATTGCTGCCATTTTCACACCTTCTTCTTGATTAAAACGGTTGTAAAGTATCCGTACTCGCGAGTGGGGTCGAGGGGACCGATGTACTCGTCGGCCATTCCGACATTGCTCATGACGGTGGCGTTCTCGAGGGGGATGTTCCTTGCGTTGAGCATCTCCACGATGGCGGGGATGGATGCGAACGCTTTCATGATTACAAGATTGTCAACTGCATCGAGGGTCTTCTCGGCCTTCTCGTTGTTGCGTTTTGCAAGGGAGCAGACTGCAACGTTCTCCTCTCCGATCATGAGGGGGAGCCTTGCAAGTGCGGCACCGTGACAGAATGAAGGAATACCGGGAACGACCTCGGTCTCGTAGCCCCTTTTCTGGATGTCCCTGTCGATATACATGTAGGTACTGTAAACCGCGACATCTCCGAGGGTGACCATTGCGACATCCTTTCCCTCGTCGAGCAGACCGCAGACCTTGTCCATGGCCTCTGCCCTGCATCTCTTACGGACCTCGTCGTCGGGGTTCATGCTGAAAAGGAGTTCGACGATCTCCTTTCCGGAAATGTCAACCTTCTGCTTGATGATCTCAAGTGCGACACCGTCTTCCCCAAGTTTCTTGACAGGATAAGCGATGACTGCGGATTTTTCCAAAAGTTCTACTGCTTTGAGGGTCATAAGGCCAGCATCGCCAGGGCCTACCCCAATACCGTAAAGTTTTCCTTTCATTCTCAACACCTATATCATTCCACCACAGAGAGTGGCTAATTGGAAATAGTATCCAATTCTGAAATTAGTATCTCATCCCTTTTTTATAAAGATACCGTGCAATTGATACGCAATTGTCGAATTCAATCGACATGTTTATAGAAACTTGGAGCAATTATCCACCGATATAGGCGTTAAGTATGAGCGAAGAAGACTACATAATCGCGGTAGACGGACTCGTTAAAAAATACGGTGATAAGAACGCTCTGAACGGCATCAACATGCACATCAAGAGAGGGGAGATGTACGCTTTCCTCGGACCGAACGGAGCGGGAAAGACCACCACGGTCAGGGTGCTCAGCACACTGACGGGTTTTGACGAAGGAACCGTTAAGATCAACGGTTACGACATCACCAAGGATCCGATGAACGCCAAATCCGCCATCGGAGTCATCCAGCAGCACATCAGTCTCGACAAGGACCTGACCGTATGGGAGAACATGATGGTGCACGCGATGTACCAGAAGATCCCCCGTGCGGAAAGGAAGCAGCGCATCAGCGACCTTGCCGAGTACATCGGACTCGGAGAGTACTACAACTACAAGGTCGACAAGCTATCCGGAGGATGGAAGAAGAGGGTCGCCATCGTATGTGCTCTCGTCCACCAGCCCAAACTGCTCTTCCTTGACGAACCTACCGTCGGTCTCGACATCCAGGCACGCAGGGGACTCTGGGACCTTCTCAGGAAACTCAACGAGGACGGCATGACTATCTTCCTCACAACCCACTACATCGAAGAGGCCGAATCCCTATGCAACAGGGTCGGATTCATCGAACACGGAAGGATCATTGCCGAGGATACTCCCGAGAACCTCGCCAAGAATCTCGGAGAGATCACCGTGGAATACTTCGGTTCCGACCGTAAGACCCAGTACAGATATTTCGCCAACAAAACCGAGGCAGAGGAATTCTCCCAGAGCCTCGACGACACCTACACAGTCACCGTCCGCAGGACCAACCTTTCCGATGCGTTTGTAGAGATGACCGGAAACAAGATCGGAGACAATGATTTCATGACATCCAAGGGAATGGGCGGAGGCATGAAGAAGATGGGAGGTGGAATGTGATGTCATTCTTCCATGAGGTTTACTATGTGGCCTGGGGAGATCTTCGCTACATGAGGCACACCTTCAAGAATATCCTCATATCTAGTCTCGTAACCCCTATCCTGTACCTTCTCGCATTCGGTTACGGATTAAGGGTAGGTGCGGATGTCGGAGGTGTTCCGTACATCGACTTCGTCATCCCCGGAGTCATCGCACTCAGCTGTCTCTCATCATCGTTCGCGGCAACATCCACCAGACTGAATGTCCAGAGGTTGTACTACCGCTGTTTCGACGAGATGATGATGTGTCCTCTAAGCAATCCTGCGATTATATGCGGAAAAGCACTGATTGGAGTGTGCAGAGGTCTTCTCAGCTCCGCACTGATTTTCACCATCGGATGGGTTCTGGAACCTTCATATCTGTTCCTCACACCCCTGCTGATTCTGACGGTCATCCTTGCAAGTTTCACATTCTCCATGCTCGGAGTCATGTGTGCACTTCTTGCAAGGTCCCACGCGGCCATGACCACCTTCAGCTCACTGGTCATCACCCCCATGACCTTCCTCTGCGGCACCTTCTTCGCAATCGACTCGCTCCCCGCATGGGCACAGGGCGTACTCTATTGCCTACCTCTGTCGGAGGCCAGTTCCTGTATCAGGGCAGCAGCACTCGGATTCGACTTCCCCTTCTGGGCACTCGGAGTCCTTGCACTGTTCTTCTGCATCTTCTTCTCGGTAAACCTCTACCTGATCAAGAACAGGAAGATCTAAACTGAATTACCGATGTCCCAGAATATCTGGGACATCATCATTTTTAATTGAAAAATAGAATCAATCGGACTCGTTGTCCGCGCTCATGGGCACTGCGTCACGGAGAATCACATGGGGTGCACCGAGATCCTCGATGACCTTGGACTCCACACCGTAGACGATGCTGAGGTTCTCTTCGGTGATGACGTCCATGGGCTTTCCGACGGCGAAAATGGAACCGTCGTGCATCATAATTACCTCATCCGAATATTTTGCAGCGATGTTGATGTCATGGCTGATCATGATGATCAGAATGTTCTTCTCGGCAGCAAGACCCTTCAACATCTTAGTGACGTCAAGCTGATGCCTTATGTCCAGGTTGGAGGTAGGTTCGTCGAGCAGAAGGACTTTGGGCGTCTGAACGAGTCCTCTGGCAAGCATGACCTTCTGGTGCTGACCGGCGGAAAGCTCATTGAAAGACCTCATAGCCAGATGTTCGATTCCGAGACGTTTCAGGGTGTCATAGACAATGTCTAGATCCTCATCCATGGAGTTCCATTTGCTGTAGGGATGTCTACCCATAAGAACAGTATCGACAACAGTCAGTGGGAAGGTGTCGTTTGCAGAATAGGGAACATATCCGACGATCTTGGCCATCTCTTTGAGTGAGATGTCCTTAACATTAACATCATCAAGCATCACGGTTCCCGCCACGGGGGACAGGATCTTGTTTATGCAGTGGATAAGTGTGGATTTACCGACTCCGTTAGGTCCCATAATGGAAACGAACTTGGCTCCAGAGAGATCCAAGGTGATGTCCTTAAGCACGGGAACGCTGGAATATGAGAACTGGAGATCGTTGATTTTTATCTGCATAATCTACCCACTGTTGGATTGTTCTTCCAGGTGAATATCTTGTTTTGGATATAAAAGGACAGTACGAAAAATAATTGCTGACACAATGTTGGTCTGATTTAGTTGGACATATCATCGGAATGTAATAAATAGTAAAGAATTCTACCAATGTCTGGATAATATATCCAGATGATAATATGGCTATTGAGAAAAACCAACTCATTGCTATCATCGCAGCCGTAGTCGTTGTGGTGGCCCTCGGAGTGGCCGCCGTCTTCGTACTCAACGGTGGAAATGATAACAAGGTAGAAAGTTTGACCATAGCTGAGGGAGAAACTATCACTCAGTCCCAGCTCGACTCTCTCCATGAGAGCATCGCTGACGGTAAAAAGGTCGAACTCATCTATAAGACTGACAAATATACTGTAGTTTTCGACAGCAAAGCAGTTTCCAAGATTGATACTGTAGCTGATCTTACTCTTGCAAACGTCGACGCATCCACTCTGCCCGCAGAGACCAAGGACCTCGTCGGTACCGATGCAAAAGTCATCAACATCGCCTACGGAGCAAACACCAACTTCGGTGAGGGAACTGTAAAAGTTACCGTCCCCTACACTGTCCCCGCAGGACAGGATGCAAAGGACGCAGTCTGCGCATACCTCGCAGACGATGGAACCATGGAAGTAGTCCCCGTTGACATTTCCGGATCCAACGCAACCCTTACTCTCAAACACTTCTCCAAATACTCCATCTTCTTCGTCTCCGAAGAGCGCACCCTTGACGGTGCAGACCTTATGGTCCTCGGAAACGCAGACGGAAACAAGATCATCGATGCAGACGATCTCGCAATCCTCGAGAAACTCGCTGCGAAGAAGATCCCCGCAGCAGTTTACCCCCTCGCCGATGCCGACAACAACGGAACCATCGATTCCGCAGATGTCGACGTCATCAACAAGGTCATCAAGAACGAGACCGCAACCATCTGGCACATCAACTTCCACGACGCAGACGGAAACGGAACCATGGACAAGGAACTCGTATCCTCCAAGGTCCCCGTAACCTCCGCAATCACCACCGGATCCGCCAACACCTTCATCCTCCTCTACAACCTCGGTATCGTAGACGAGATCAAGGGAGCATCCTATGGATCCACCAACGACAAGTTCCTCTACGAGGACAACTACCTCAACACCTCCAAGGTCGTCAAGCTCGGAACCAGCTCCTCCGCAATCACTCTCGAGGACGGAAAAGCAGGATCCTCCAACGTCATCGCCGACCAGAACGTCACCTGTCTCCTCTCTGACTGGAACAGGACCTACATCGAGAACGAGAAAGACTTCGAGAAGATCAATGTCGATGTCGTCAGGGTTGCAGCAGCATCCGTCGACCCCGAAGTCTACACCCACTCTCTCATGCTTCTCGGACTTATGTTCAACAAAGTCGAGAACGCATCCAACCTTGTAGAACTCTACGACAAGACCTTCGAAGACATCAGCAAGGCACTCAAGGATGTCAAAGCACACAAGGCAGTCGCATCCTCCATGGCAGGATACATGTCCTCCGCTGACTCCGACTACACCGCATTCTGCCTCGCAGCAGGTGCAGAGTTCGGACTTGAGAACTTCGACTTCAAGGGTGCAGCATCCATCAACACCGCAAACAACCTCTCTGTATTCGACAACCGTCAGTACTCTTACGACAACATCGTCCACATCAGGACCGCTCTCGGTTACAATGCAGGAGCAGACGCAATCGCAAAAGACTGGTCCACCTACGCAAATGCAATGAAGATGTGGGAGCACGCCTACGACGGCCAGATCATGGTCAGCGGAGTCGTTCCCATCCCCGTCAGGGTCGCATACATCGCATACGGAATGTACGGTGCAGAAGTCCCCACCATCTCCAAAGAATGGGCAGACGGACTCCACGCCGAGTTCACCAAGCTCTACGCAAAGGAGATTACCGACCTCTCCTCCAGGACCTTCGTCCTTACCTCCTACGAGTACGCAATCACTATTGAGGACGGCGTAACCGTCAAGACTGTTGACGGAAAGGCAGTCAGCAACGGTGACAAGTTCGCATACGGAACCAAACTCATCGCATCCCCCACCGTCGTGAAAGAGAAGTACGTTCTCAACCTTCTCGGTGGAGAGCTTGCAGAGGACAACTCCTTCGTTATCCTCAACGATGTCACCATCAGGTACGTCGACCCCTCCGTCCTCAAGACTCTTAAGGACGCAGCAGACAACTTCGCAGGCTACAATGGATTCTACGGATCCGTCGCAGCCAACAAGACC
>JAKSHV010000068.1 GCA_024399225.1 archaeon
TGAATCCCGAGGTCAAGATTCAGTGTAGAATCAATTTACCTCGGGAGTTATAGGTAAAGGGTTTTCCCCTTGCGGGGGAAATGGTTTCACATGTCCCTTCTCTTGAAGAGGTAGCATCCGGCGACGCTGGTGACAACTCCCCATACGAAGAGTACGACGACGTTGCGGACGGTATCCTCGACGGGCTCCATTGTGAATACAGGAGTGGTGCTGCCGGGAAGGGTGAATCCACTGAGGTCCATACAGTACACGATGGAGTTCATAGCATCGGTCATGCACCACCAGGTGTCGATGTGGGCGAACTGGTGGAGAAGGCTGGAGACCAGACTGAGTGCAAACAGCTGGAGCAGCAGAGAAATTATGATCGCAGTACCACCGTTCTTGGCAATGGAACTCACGAACATGCAGAGTCCTGTGATGGCGAAGATGCAGAACACCGAGACGATGAGGGATTTGCCCAGATCGACGTTGAATCCGCCTTCCATGACGAGCGTGAACACGGCGATGAACACGTAGTAGAATGCAGTGAATCCGATGACGATAATGAGGGATGCGAACATCTTTCCAAGGTAGATCACCCACTTGCGGACGGGCTTGGTCAGGAGGATGAGCGCGGTGCGGTCCTGGAACTCGGATACGATGGAGGTGGAGGTGAACAGTACGCCTGCGAGGGTGATGATGGTCGCGAGGGTTCCCAGGAGGGCCGCGGTGATCTGGTCGACATTGTCGTATCCGTCGCCGAGGGCGTAGGGGACGATGGTCTCGATACCGAGGATCGCGAGCATGATGATGCTGAAGATGAGGAACTTCTTTCCGTGGACGAACTTCCTCATCTCGTTCCTGCAGATAACGACTGCCTGCCTGATGTCGTCAGATAGATCTACGTTCATCTTACCTCGACTCCTTGATTAAACTGAGATATTTGTCTTCCAGTGCGTTGGCGCTCTCGGACATTCCGCAGATTGGGAAGTCCAGGGTGGCAAGGTCCTTGTAGAGCCTTGCAAGCTCGGCCCTCTCTCCTCTGAGCCTGACGTCGATCTCGCCGCCGTTGCGTTCGGCGGAGACGACATTGGCAAGACCGCAGATGGATTCGATCATGGCGTCGCTGGGCACGTCAAGGGGCTTGACAACGACGACACGGGTGTCGGCATCTGCGATGACCTTGTCGAAGTCGTCGTTGAGGAGGAGTGTACCGTGGTTGATCATGGCGATACGGTCGCAGAGGTCAGTGACCTCGTGCATCATATGGGAGCTCATGAAGACGGTGAGATTGTTGTTGTCGTTCCTGATGTTCTTCAGGATCTCCCTCATCTCGGCCATACCCCTGGGGTCGAGTCCAGAGGTGGGCTCGTCGAGGATGACGACGCTGGGGTCGTTGAGAAGCGAAAGACCCAGTGAGATCCTCTGCCTCATTCCCTTGGAGAAGGTTCCGATCTTCTTGTCGGCCCACTCCTCCATCTTGACGCGGGCGAGAATGGCCTCGGTGTCGTTCTGGATGGAATCCTTGCTCATTCCGTAGAGCTCTCCGATGTACTTGAAGGTCTGACGGGGGGTGAGGAAGGGGTAGAACTCGGGGGTCTCCACAACGGTTCCGACGCCTTCGAGAGCTTTCTTAGGGTCCTCGAATACGTCGTTTCCGTTGATGTACACATTACCGGAGGTCGCGTGAATCAGGTTGGTGAGGATCTTCAGAGAAGTACTCTTTCCCGCACCGTTCGGACCCAGGAATCCGGTGAAACTGTTCTTCTTGATCTTCAGATTAAGGTCGTTGACGGCGACGAAGTCACCGTAGACCTTCCTGAGATTGTCAAATTCGATAGGGCAATCGGATATGTTATCACATTCCTTTGTACGGGGCACCTATTTTAATAGCGTGATATAAAGATGTTCCAGACAAAATGTATTCTTGTCTGAAAAGCTAACTGGAACTAGAGAGTTATATAAGAATAGGCCTCCGAAGAGGCCGTGAAAGGTTTAGGGGAAGATGATGGTTCCGATGACCCTGAGCTTTCCGCCGTCATAGTACATGACGATTCCCTTGTCTCCGGGTTTGTGGATCATCTCTCCGTCGATCTCGAGGGTGACGTCTGATTCCTTGTCGGGTCCGGCCGCGGTGACGCGGATGGGCAGGATCTGCATCCAGTGTCCCACGTGGAGCATCATTCCCTCCTTGATGGCGTTCTTCCAGTATTTGTTGTACTGGATCTTGCCGGTGAAGGATTTGCTCATCTTGATGGCGGGATCGGTGGAACAGACCATTCCCCTGTCGAGCTCCTCGGAGTCGATGTCCCTGAGTGCCAGGCCGACGTGGTCTCCCTTGACTCCGTCATCCGCATCGATATCGTGCTTCTGGATGGACTTGAGGGTGACGACCTTGTTGAGGGGCCATACGGTCATCTTGTCGTGCTTCTTGAAGTAACCGTCAGCGACGGATCCGAGTACGACGGTTCCGACTCCCTTGACGTTGAAGTGGCTGTCGACGGGACAGGATCCACAGGTTCCGTCGCCTGCCTTCCTGTTCTCCGCCTTTGCCATCTCGACAAGTGCCAGACGCATGTCGACGTGGTTCTCCTCGACGAACTTGTAGTTCTCCAGGGAGGTTCCGGCGATCAGAGGGGTGAGCTGCTCGGGCTGGATGTAGTTCCTGAGGACGATCCATCCCTTGTCCATCTTCTGGGAGTCCACCATGACGATGGTCTCTCCCAGGAAGGAGTCGATCTTGTCTACCACGAGGATGCAGAACTCCGCCATCTCGGTGGCATAGAAGAGGGACTGCAGTTTGTCGGGGTACTTGGTGGGCTCGACGAGGGTGATGGAGTCGTTTCCGTCCTTGACCTCGTAGAAGGTCATGTCGGTGACAGTTCCTTTCTTACCGATCTTGTCTGCCAGGCCGGGTGCTCCGACAACCGCGATGTTGAGGTTTCCCATGCTCAGATCTCCGCTGCCTTGACCAGCTCGAGGCCGGCCTTGGTGAGGGCGTCGATGGCCTTCTCGGGGCTGTCGACCCTCATGAAGAGTCCCTGTACGTTCTTGCCGGTGAAGGCGTATCCGTACTCGATGTTGATTCCTGCGACTCCGAGTGCCTGGGAGGCTCCGAAGAGTGCTCCGGGGACGTCTGCGATCCTGACACCGATGATGTCGGTCTTCTTGACGATGATGTTCTTTGCCTGGAGCTTTGCGATTGCCTCGTCGGGGTTGTCGACGATAGCACGGAGGATTCCGAACTCGGTGGACTCGGCAAGGTTGCATGCCTTCATGTTGATTCCGCATTCCTCGAGGACCTTGGCGGTCTTGGCGAGGGATCCGGGAGCGTTGTTCACGAAGATAGACAGCTGTGTGATGATGTTTGCATTCATTTCAGAACACCCTTGTATCAATGACTCTCTTTGCCTTTCCGTCGAACCTGGGGAGCTCTCCGGGAGCCTTGAGTTCTACGGTGACGGCGATGTTAAGGTATTTCTTGAGCTCGGTCTCGATGAAGGCCCTGAGCATCTGCATCTCCTCGAGCTTGTCGCTGAAGGCTTCGGGTTTGATCTCGACCTGGATGATCATCTGGTCGAGGTCTCCTTCCCTGGAGACGTTGATCATGTACTGGTCTCCGACCTGGGGGATCCTCATCAGAGTGTACTCGATCTGGGAGGGGAAGACGTTGATTCCGCGGATGATGAGCATGTCGTCGCTCCTTCCGGTGATCCTCTCGATCCTGGGGGAGGTCCTGCCGCACTCGCAGGGCTCTTCGTGGAGGGTGGTGATGTCCTTCATCTTGTAACGGATCATGGGCATTGCCTCCTTCTTGAGCATGGTGCAGACGAGCTCTCCCTTGTTTCCGGGCTCGAGGACCTCTCCGGTCTCGGGGTCGAGGATCTCGACGTACATGATGTCGGGGCAGATGTGGGGTCCGTGCTGTGCCTCGCACTCGCAGAACATGGGTCCTGCCTGCTCGGAGGTTCCGTAGATGTCGATACATTTTGCACCGGTCTCGGCCTCGAACTTTGCCCTCATGGTCTCTGACCAGGGCTCTGCACCGAGGATACATTTCTTGAGGTTCATGTCCCTCTTCCAGTCGATTCCCATCTGCTTTGCGGTGGTGATGAGGTGGGTGAGGTAGGAGGGGGTACAGGCGATGGCAGTACATCCGAGGTCCTGCATCATCTCGAGCTGCCTCTGGGTGTTTCCGGTTCCTGCGGGGAGGACGGTTGCACCGATCTTCTCTGCTCCGTAGTGGAGTCCGAGACCTCCGGTGAAGAGTCCGTATCCGTATGCGACCTGGAGGGTGTCGTCGGCGGTGAGTCCGGCGGCGGTGAGGGACCTTGCAAGTGCCTCGGTCCAGTAGTCGAGGTCGTTCCTGGTGTATGCGACGCAGGTGGGCTTTCCGGAGGTTCCGGAGGACATGTGGTACCTTACGATCTCGCTCTTGTCGACGGTGAACATCTTGTCGGGGTAGTTGTCCCTGAGGTCCTGTTTGTACATGAAGGGGAGCTTCTGGATGTCCTCGAGGGTGTTGATGTCGAGAGGGGAGACGTTGGCCGCCCTCATCCTGTCGTGGTAGAACTTGTTGAAGCTGTACAGGTTGTTGACGAGTTTTTTGAGCTGTACACGCTGCATCTCCTTGATCTGGTCAAGGGGCATTGTTTCGATACGGGGATTCCACATCATAATAATCACAATGTTTTATTGGGGTCGACATTCCTTTTTTAACATATAATATATGTCGCCTGCATGGACGCGCAGAAGGATGCTTGGGAGCAGCTTTATTCCACCCAGTCGAGACCCTGGAGGGGTGTCGCGGACCTCTCGTGGACCGCAGTCGAGAAGGGCGAGAAAGTGCTCGACCTCGGATGCGGCAACGGAAAGAGTTCCCTTGCACTCCTTGAAAAAGGATGCATCGTGACCGGGGCGGATTTCTCCGAGTCCGCGATCGAATCCTGCAGAAAGAACATCGGCGACAGGGCAAGGTTCGTTGTTGCTGATGTGAGAGACCTTCCGTTCGAGACCGACGAGTTCGATGCCGTACTCGCAGTGCACGTCCTGGAACATGTGCCGGAGGAGGATCTGGCACTTGCGGTTTCAGAGGTTCTCAGGATCGTCAGGAACGGAGGTACGGTCTATCTCCAGTGCTTCGCGGAAGGTGACATGAGGTCCGAAGGGAAGAAGGAGGATGTCCGCAACGGAATCCTCTACAGGTACTTCTCCGAGATGGATGTTGAGCTCATGTTCTGCTGCGCTTCCGAAGTGAACATCGAACCCATAGAGGAACCCACACGCTTCGGAACCGTCAGAAGAAGGCTCCAATGCGTCATCCGCAAGTGATTTCCTGCGCACTCTCTTTTATAGAGGACATCAATCCACCGTACGGTAATTATCATGGTCGACTTCGAACTCGAAGGCAGTAAAAAGGCGGCACCCAAGATCGGTGCCATCCACATGGTCGTTGTGACCGACATCATCGCAGTCATCGGAATCGCATGCTACCTTGCCGGCGTCGGCATCGGAGCGGCCATCTTCGGAGGACTCGGACTCGTGATGGGCGGATACAGCATGGGATTCGTCCACAAGCACGCGGAATCCAACGTCAAGCTCCTCCTCGGACTCTCCGGAGCTGCCCTCCTCATCTCCGTCATCGCATTCATGATGGGCTTCATGGCCATCCTCGACTGAACGTGGTAACATGGCGATCTACAGGAGCAAATACGATCTGGAAGGACTTGCCACCATCTCCCCCGAGATGGAGAAGGACCTCGACATAGCATACGACCTCTGCCTTTCCCTCAGGGAGGAACTTCCCTGCGAGATGTGCGGAAAATGCTGCCACCAGCCCAACATCATCGTACGCCCCGAGGAGGTGGACCGCGTTGCTTCGGCAGCGGGAGTCGACCTCTACACCTTCATGACCCAGTATGTCTATCAGACCTACGACGGAAGGATACTTTTCAACAAACCCGAGAACGGTGCATGCAGGTTCCTGGGAAAAGATAAGAAGTGCACCATCTGGAAGGACCGTCCCCAGATCTGCGACGACTTCCCCTACATGGTCTCCATGCTCATGAGCAGGATCTATCTCGCCATCACCAATCCCGATGCGGATATTCTGAAACTCATCTCCTACATGGATGATACATGGCCCTGCACCAAGGACATCAAGAAGAGGATCCTCGCATTGGTGGAAGAGGGAAGGAAGAGGCGTTCCTCCGAGTGATTTATAGTATCATTTTTCCGGCACCGCGAAGGGGCCGACTTTTTACGTTCTTTATTTAATGTTTTCTATAA
>JAKSHV010000069.1 GCA_024399225.1 archaeon
AGCCCCCAAGGCGCCTGCGGTGCCCAACGGGCTCGTCGACCGCGGGAGGCACGACATCGGGAAGGTCGGCAAATGCGGAACCGTCGAGGTAGAGAAATACCACTGCATCGAGAGATACTCCCACGTCATGCACATCGGTTCCACCGTGAAGGGAGTCATCAGGGACGACATGGACGCACTCGACGCCGTCGGTTCCATTCTCCCCGCAGGAACCCTTTCCGGAGCCCCCAAGATCAGGGCATGTCAGATCATCAACGATCTCGAGAACAACAAGAGGGGAATCTACGGAGGTGGAATCGGATACATCGACTTCTCCGGCAACCTCGACCTGTGCATCGCGATCCGCATCGCATACAGGAAGAACAACAAGGTCTTCATACGCAGCGGAGCTGGAATCGTAGCCGATTCCGTTCCCGAGAATGAATTCCAGGAATGCCTCAACAAGGCCGCAGCGGTTGTAAACGCTCTCAAACAGGCGGAAGGTGAGGAATGATGATAGTACTAATCGACAACTACGACAGCTTCTCCTACAACCTCTACCAGTTCATCGGAACCCTCAATCCCGACATAAAGGTCATCAGAAACGACGCCATGACCGTCGAGGAGATCGATGCACTCAATCCCGACTGCATCATCATCTCCCCCGGACCCGGAAGGCCCGAGGACGCAGGTGTCTGCGTCGACGTCATCAAGAGACTCGGACCCAAATATCCCCTTCTCGGAGTATGTCTGGGACACCAGGCAATCTGCCTCGCATACGGTGCAACGGTCACCTACGCAAGGCACCTCATGCACGGAAAACAGTCCGTCATCGACATGGCCGACGACCCGCTGTTCAGCAACATCAACAAAGGGGCACCCGTGGCAAGGTACCACTCCCTCGCCGCAGACCCCGAGACCATTCCCGACTGCCTGAAGATCATCGCCACCGCAGACGACGGCGATATCATGGCGGTCAAACACAGGGACTTCCCCATCTACGGAGTGCAGTTCCATCCCGAGTCCATCATGACCCCCGACGGAATGCAGATGCTGAGGAATTTCCTCGAATTCGCAAAGGAGGCAAAGCAATGATCAAGGAAGCAATCATCAAGATCGTCAACAAAGGAGACCTCACCTATGATGAGGCATACACCGTCATGAGCGAGATCATGAGCGGAGAGACCACTCCCACCCAGAACGCGGCATTCCTGGCGGCCCTCTCCACCAAGAACACCCGTTCCGAGACCGAAGCCGAGATCGCAGGATGCGCAGCGGCCATGAGGGAGAAGGCAATCTGTGTCGACCACGCATACAAGACCCTGGAGATCGTCGGAACCGGAGGAGACCACTCCAACACCTTCAACATCTCCACCACCTCCGCATTCGTCATCTCCGCTTCCGGAATCAAGGTATCCAAGCACGGAAACCGTGCCGCATCCTCCAAATCCGGAGCCGCAGACTGTCTCGAGGCCCTGGGCATCAACCTCGACCAGCCCCCGGAGAAAGCCGCAAAACTTCTCGATGACCCCGGAATGTGCTTCCTCTTCGCACAGAAATACCACACGTCCATGAAGTACGTCGGAGCAATCAGGAAGGAACTCGGTTTCCGTACCGTCTTCAACATCCTCGGCCCTCTCACCAACCCTGCCAAACCCACCTATCAGGTCCTCGGAGTGTATGATGAGAGCCTCGTCACCCCTCTCGCCCACGTCCTCACCAACCTCGGACTCGAGAAGGGAATGGTCGTCTACGGACAGTGCGGAATGGATGAACTGACCTGTGCCTCCCCCAACACCATCTGCGAGTTCGAGGGCGACTACTTCAACACATACACAATCACTCCCGAGGAGCTCGGTCTTCCCCGCTGCGCGAAGGAGGACCTCGTCGGAGGCGACCCCCAGGAGAACGCAAGGATCACCATCGACATCCTCAGCGGAAAGAAAGGTCCCAGGTACAACACCGTCCTGCTGAACTCCGCCGCAGGACTCGTCTCCGGAAAGAAAGCGAGCGACCTCAGGGACGGAATCGAACTCGCCGACAAGCTCATCGGCGAAGGCAAGGCACTCCAGCAGCTGGAGAAACTCAGGGTTGCGTCCAACCAATGAGCGCCAACATCCTCGAGATACTCGCCGATGCGGCAAAGGAAAGGACCGAGAGGAACAAGGCACTGAAGAGTCTCGAGACCATCAGGGAAGAAGCTTTCGCAATGAACTGCGACACCGGCTTCCCCTTCGAGAAGGCCCTGAAACAGAAGGACATACAGTTCATCTGCGAATGCAAGAAGGCCTCACCTTCCAAAGGTCTCATCGCACCCGATTTCCCTTATGTTCAGATTGCAAAGGAATATGAGGCCGCAGGCGCAGCATGCATCTCCGTACTCACCGAACCCACAAGGTTCCTCGGAGAGGATAGATTCCTCAAAGAGATAACATCCGAAGTGAACATCCCCTGCATAAGGAAGGATTTCGTCGTCGACGAGTACATGATCTACGAGGCGAAACTCCTCGGAGCATCCGCCATCCTGCTCATCTGCGCCATCCTGACCCAAGAACAGTTAAACAAGTACACCCGGATCGCACATGATCTGGGACTCAGCGTTCTCTGCGAGACCCATGATGAGGATGAGATGAAGATGGCCCTCGCATGCGGTGCTAGGATCATCGGAGTAAACAACAGGAATCTCAAGGACTTCACCGTCGACATCGGCAACTGCACCAGGCTCAGGAAGTACGTTCCGGAGGACTACGTGTTCGTTGCCGAGAGCGGAATCAAAACCGCGGAGGACATCAGGGTACTCAGAGAGGCAGGCGTCGATGCAGTTCTCATCGGAGAGACCCTCATGCGCTCCCCCGAGAAGAAAAAGAAACTCGACGAACTCAGAGGGATCCAATGACAATGATTAAATTCTGCGGAATCCGCAGACAGGAAGACGTCGACTACGTCAACGAAGTGAAACCCGACCTTGTGGGATTCGTTTTCTGGCCCAAGAGCAAAAGGTGCATCACCATCGAACAGGCGGTGGAACTCGCAGACAGGATCCCCGACGAGATCGGTACCGTCGGGGTGTTCCTCGATGCCACCCTCGAGGAGATCATCGAGGTCGCCTCCACCGGAGCCATCGATTACATCCAGCTTCACGGAAACGAGTCCGACAGGTACATCTACATGATCAAGACCTACACCGGACTCCCCGTCATCAAGGCATTCGTTATCAAGTCCCAGGAGGACATCGAGAAGGCACTGAACAGCATGGCGGACTACATCATGCTTGATTCCGGCCCTGGAACCGGCGAGACCTTCGATTGGTCCGTTCTCGGCGACCTGGGAAGGCCCTACTTCCTCGCAGGAGGACTCAACCCAACTAACGTCGGAGGGGCCATTGCGAAGTTACAGCCCATGGGCGTCGACACCAGCTCAGGCATCGAGACCGACGGCTGCAAGGACCTCGAGAAGATGAAAGCATTCAAAGAGGAGGTCATCAAGGCCTCCGAAACCATTTAAGAAAAGCAGAAGAAGGAATTAAAATGACCAATCCGAACGGAAGATTCGGTGATTACGGCGGACAGTACATGCCCGAGACCCTCATGAACGCGGTCATCGAGCTGGAAGAAGCCTACAACCACTACAAAAACGACCCCGAGTTCAACAAGGAACTCAACGACCTCCTCAACGAATACGCCAACAGACCCAGCAGGCTCTACTACGCGAAGAAGATGACCGAGGAGCTCGGCGGTGCCAAGATCTACCTCAAAAGGGAGGACCTCAACCACACCGGAGCACACAAGATCAACAACGTCCTCGGACAGGCACTCCTCGCCAAGAAGATGGGCAAGACACGTCTCATCGCAGAGACCGGTGCAGGACAGCACGGTGTCGCAACCGCCACCGCTGCAGCTCTCCTCGGAATGGAGTGTCTCGTCTACATGGGTGTGGAGGACATGGAGAGGCAGAAGCTCAACGTCTACAGGATGAGGCTTCTCGGAGCAGAGGTCAGGGGAGTTCCCACCGGAACCGGAACCCTGAAGGATGCCGTCTCCGAATGTATGAGGGAATGGACCTCCCGTATCGCCGACACCCACTACTGTCTCGGATCCGTCATGGGTCCCCACCCCTTCCCCACCATCGTCAGGGACTTCCAGGCCGTCATCGGAAGGGAGATCAAACAGCAGATGCTCGAGAAGGAGGGACGTCTCCCCGACATGCTCATCGCATGCGTCGGAGGAGGATCCAACGCCATCGGAACCTTCTACGACTTCATCAACGACAAGGAAGTTGCACTCGTAGGTGCCGAGGCAGCAGGAAAAGGTATCGACACCCCCCTCACCGCAGCCACTATGAACACCGGATCCGTCGGAATCTTCCACGGAATGAAATCCTACTTCTGTCAGGACAAATACGGACAGATCGCACCCGTCTACTCCATCTCCGCCGGTCTCGACTACCCCGGAATCGGTCCCGAGCACGCATGGCTCTCCGACATCGGAAGGGCGAAGTACGTCGGAATCACCGATGACGAGGCTGTTGACGCATTCGAGTACGTGTCGAGGTGTGAGGGAATTATCCCCGCCATCGAATCCTCCCACGCACTCGCATACGCCATGAAGATCGCACCCACCATGGACAAGGACAAGATCATCGTCGTCACCGTATCCGGACGCGGCGACAAGGACGTAGCAGCCATCGCAAGGTACAGAGGAGAGGATCTCCATGAGTAATCTCTACAAAGCATTCGACCACGGAAAGGCCTTCATCGGTTTCATCACCTGCGGAGACCCAGACCTCGAGACCACCGGCAAATGTGTCAGGGAGATGGTGAAGAACGGCGCCGACCTCATCGAGCTCGGTATCCCCTTCTCCGACCCCACCGCAGAGGGTCCCGTCATCATGGATGCTGACAAGAGGGCACTCGACGGAGGAGTCACCACAGACGACATCTTCGCATTCACTAAGGAACTTAGGAAGGACGTCAAGGTCCCCATGCTCTACATGACCTACGCCAACGTCGTCTTCCACTACGGTGTTGAGGAATTCTGCACCAAGGCGGAGGAAGCAGGCATCGACGGACTCATCCTCCCCGATGTTCCCTTCGAGGAGAAAGCGGACTTCGAGGCAGTATGCCAGAAGCACAACATCGACCTTGTCTCAATGATCGCACCCACCTCCGAGAACAGGATCGCCATGATCGCAAAGGAAGCCAAAGGATTCCTCTACGTCGTATCCTCTCTCGGTGTCACCGGAACCAGGACCAACATCTCCACCGACCTCAGGCCCATGATCGAGACCATCAGGGCAAACACCGATGTCCCTTGCGCAATCGGATTCGGAATCTCCAACCCCGAACAGTGCAGGAACATGGCCTCCATCGCGGACGGAGCCATCGTCGGAAGCGGAATCGTCAAGATCGTTGCCAAATACGGCAAGGATTCCGCCGGACCCGTCGGAGAGTTCGTCAAGTCCATGAAGGATGCTATCAGGGACCTTTAAAACACATTATTCTGCTTTTCAAGGCGGGGGTTACCCCGCCCCAATTACCATAATGATGCCGACAGGGAGTTTGCGGGCAACCTCTGTATCCCAACATGGGCGAGCACCTCATCGAAATCGATGGCCATATCGTAGACCCGCTATGCCACACACAATCTAGGCATTGTGTGCGACGGCCCTAAGAGAACACCACTTCTGAGGAAAGGGGTGATTCCTCCCTGTCAAAAAAACCATCGTGACTAAACAAGATATATCTTGTGGGAGGGCTTCTGAAAATAGCGTCATGATTCGGAAAATCATGAACGTATTCGGTAGTGTCATCTTGACTGACCTTGTTGCCCCATGCTTAAGACAGTCATAACCAAATACTCGTTTGCGGATGATTCGCTGTTGACCAGAAAACAGATCGCATTGCTCGGCTACATCGCCGCCATCATCTTCTTCGGATGCTGGGGCCTCGGAATAATCCTCGACGGCTCCTGGACCTACGGTTCGAACGCACTCTCCGACCTGGGAGTTTCCGACAGTACCGCGGCCGCCATGCTGTTCAATCTCGGAGTGTGCATTATTTCGTCCATAGTCTGGACCCTTGAGATGATCGGCATCTTCAGACTCGGAGACGGACTCTGCAAGATGTACGCATTGTTCACCATCGTCTCCATGGTGTTCCTGTTCCTGGTCGGAGTCTTCAACGAAAGCTACGGTGAACTCCACGGAACCGTAGCCACATTCTACGGAAT
>JAKSHV010000007.1 GCA_024399225.1 archaeon
CGTGCACTCGGACACGACACCACCCTCGAGACCATCTTCGTCATGGGTGAGAGGGCAGGTTCCGTCGAGGTCGGAAAGTACCAGATCTTCAACATGTACGGTTCCTCCGAGGCAATCATCTCCATGCTCCCCCTCGCATCCGTCGAGGATGCACCCATCGGAGAGGCATTCGCGGGTCAGCTCGACATCATCGACAACGAGGGCAACCTCTCCGACGAGGGAGAGCTCGTCTACCGCGGACGCGGTATCATGCTCGGTTACCTCCACCAGGTGGCAGGAAACGTCCCCTCCGAGCCCCTCAAGGAGTACTACACCGGAGACCTTGCACGCAGGGACGAGACCGGACTCCACATCATCGGCCGTAAGGGAGACATGATCAAGATTAACGGACAGCGTGTCGAGCCTGCAGAGGTCGAGTACGCCATCGCACAGATACCCGGCATCGACGCATCCATCGTCAAGGCGTTCTTCGACAACGGAACCTACATGTGCGCCTACTACACCTCCGCAGCAGGTGTGGACGAGGAGACCGTCCGCCAGGAGCTCGTGAAGAAGGTCAACCCCTACATGGTCCCCTCCTTCATCAAGCGCCTCGACGCATTCCCCCTCAACCCCAACGGAAAGGCAGACCGTGCAAAGCTCGAGACCCTCCGCCCCAAGCCCGGAAAGGGAGAGGCACCCACCAACGAGGTCGAGTACATTATCTGTTCCGTCTTCGCCAAGGTCCTCAACGAGGAGGCGGTCACCCTCGACGACGTGTTCATGAAGGTCGGAGGAGACTCCATCAAGGCCATCAGGGCACAGTCCGAGCTCGCCGACATGGGAGTCGTCGTCACCATCGACGACATCCTTGACAACGGAACCCCCAGGATCATCGCCGAGAAGGTCATGGCCAACTCCGACGACCACAAGATCGAGGGAACCCCCGTCACCCCCATGCAGGCACTCATGACCTCCGGAATGTCCAGGCACGGAGATTCCGTCAAGATAATCCTGAAGGCAGTCGCACCCGTCAACCCCCAGATCCTTCAGAAAGCGATCAACATCATCACCGACCGCCACACCGCACTCAGGTCCTCCTTCGCAATGAAGGACGGAAAGATGGTCAGGACCGTCCGCGAGAAGGGAACCCCCGTCTGCACCCTCGGTGCATCCAACAAGGCCACCATCGAGAACCCCCTCGCCATCTACCCCACCGATGCCGAGCACCTCGTCATCGAGTTCCACAGGGCCATCATCGACGTCCGCTCCATCAAACTCATCATGGAGGAGGTCGCCAAGGTCTACATGGCAGAGAAGCTCGAGAAGCCCCTGCCCGTGAGCTTCGGTTCCGACTTCGACTACTGGTGGGCAAAGGCCGTCAACTACAAGTCCTACGCACAGGACGGAGAGGCCGAGCACTGGAAGAACGTTGTCTCCAAGATGGAGCCCTGCAGAGCATTCGGAAAGCTCCACAGGTTCGAGTACGGATTCATGCAGCCCAAGATCGGAAGCAACGTCTTCGCGGCAGGATCCGAGGAGATCACCCTCGCAGCCATCCTCCGTGCCTACAGCAAGGTCTACGGAAGGAACCACATCAGCACCGACATCACCGCAACCGCAAGGAATCTCGCCATCGGAAGGTCCAACGACATCATCGGAAACCTCGATGCATGCTACCCCGCAGTCTTCGATGTCGCCGCCGACGGATCCGTCGAGGCAGACATGTACAGCGTCATGAAGGCACTCCGCCAGGTCCCCAGGGCCGGTCTCGGATTCGGCATCAACGCAGCCGGTGCCCCCATGGCATTCCCCGAGCTCTCCCTTGAGTTCATCGACATGGCACTTCCCGAGTCCCCCCTCCTCAAGTTCGAGGGGCTCGACGTCACCACATCCTCCGACAAGGCAGTCGGAATCAGCATGTCCGTCGCCTTCATGGGCGGAGCGGTACGTGTGCTCGGTGCCTACGCCGACATCCCCGAGATCGCCGGCAAGTTCGAGCAGTTCCTAAACGAGATAAAGACTCAGATCGCAGAGATCACCGCCCGCGCCGAGGACAACCTCAAGAACGGACGCGTCGAGGTCCCCCTCACCACCCTCCAGCTCCTCAGGAAGGAAGTTATCGTCGGAAGCAAGAAGATGCCCATCGACCACACCATCAGCGTGTGCGACCTCGACATCCCCGCAAAGGATGCAGTGGAGGTTATCGAGAAGTACATCACCTTCCATCCCTCCTTCAACACCAGGCTCGTACAGCGCGAGTCCGGAGAGTTCTGGCTGGAGTACGCAGGAAAGCCCGAGGTCATCGTCATTCCCGACCAACCCCTCAGTGCCAACCTCCTGCAGAACTTCGAGATCTCCAAGGCACTCTGCCGCTTCATTGTCATGGACAAGGGCGACAAGGTGACCGTCCTCGCAGACCTGCACCACCAGATCTCCGACATCACCACCCTCGCAGTGGTCGCCGAAGAGCTCAAGGATGCGGCCAAAGGAAAGTTCCCCAAGGCGATCGACCTCGGTATCGTCTACGCATACTGGTACCAGGTCCAGCAGCAGCATCTCACCTCCCACGAGGCCATCGCAGACTTCTACGACAAGGACCTCGGCGGACTCGCACCCATCTCCCCCCTCACCGATCCCGAGAACTCCGACGGAAAGTCCGGCTACGTCAACGCCAAGCTCACCGTCACCAGGGAGGAGCTCGCAAAGTTCGCTGCAGAGACCGGAATCTCCGTCGGAGCCGCACTCACCGCAGCCTTCGGTTACGTCCACGCACTCTTCGTCGACAGGCAGAAGACCTCCTTCTTCTTCCTCGAGCACGGACGCCACATGCCCGGATCCGAGAGGACCCTGGGTATGTACTTCCGCGTACTGCCCATGGCGGTCGACTGCCAGGACGTTCCCGCAGTCGATTACGTCCGCGGTTCCATGAAGAACATGCTGAAGGCAATGGCCATCAGGTACTCCTCCCCCGAGGACTACCAGCACTGGATGCAGGGAGACTATGTCCAGTTCAAGTACCAGAGCGACATGAACGAGAGGTCCGGTGTCGACAGGCTCCTCGACTTCATGCCTCCCGCAAGCTACCTGTCCTTCATGGTGGGTGACCTCGGAAAGAACTTCGAAGTCCAGCTGAAATATCCCCCGACCGCATCCCACGTGCGCGCCGAGAAGCTTGTCAAGGCATACGACATCGCACTCAGCGGTTTCCTCCTGAACCACAAGCTCAGCGACATCAGCAGCTTCATCAAGAACGCCGTCAAACTCTGACGGTAAAACAAACATGACAGAGTGTCTCCTGATTGACTGTAGGGGCTGCACCCCCGAACAGTATCAGGGGATACTCTCACTTATCCCTCAGGAAAGGAGGGAACTGGCGGAATCCTATCGCCATTTTTCAGACAAGGTCATGAGTGCGGTCTCCGGACTGTGCCAGGAACTTGTGAAACTGCGTTGCGGCTGCGAGGTCTACATCGACGGGGACCGCAAACCCCAGTGTTCCGACGGAAAACACCACTTCAACATCTCCCATTCGGGTCTGTTCGTCGGTGTAGCATTCTCCGACTATCCCGTAGGGTTCGATGTCCAGGAGACCATAACCGAACCCACCGTTTTCCCCGCCATATGTTCCCCCGAGGAACATCTTCAGTTAGGTTGCGATCCCTCTCCGGAAACCGTGACGATGATCTGGTGCAGGAAGGAATCCTATCTGAAACTGATCGGCACCGGAATACGTCCCGGCGGCAAGACGCTCAATGCACTCGGCACCGATTTCCTTCCCAAGGATTACGGATTCACAGAGGGTTCCAACGACGTCGTCTCGTATTGCACATGCAGTTCCGACGGATGCAGATTCCTGAATCTGGGTCTTGAGGAATTATGCGACCTTGTGGATCCGAGGTTCACACCATATAGAAGGTGAATTCCTCTCCGAGATAGTCCTTGGAGAAGTGTCCCACAAGTGCTGACGAATAACTGTATTTCACCAGCAGGGTGGAGCTCTTGATATCTGCCTTAGAGGTCAGATAGGTCTTTGTAACCGTTCCAGTTGCCGGCGTCGCATACTCCACGATGGGTGAGGCGCTGGTGGTCTCGCAGAAGTAGTAGACCTTGTTGTCGTAGGTGGACTTGAAGAAGTTCGTGTTCAGTCCGTCATAGGCGGTGAACTCATCGAGCTGTACTGCGCAGGTCATATGTCCGGGAAGGGTGACCAGTCCGGTCTTGTATCCGAAGACATCGAAGATGGAGCACATCAGGATCGAGGTGTCCTCACAGTCTCCTGCGGATGAGAACAGTGTCTCGCTGGAATATGCCCAGTAATCGGTTCCCTTGGAATACTTCTCCGCATAGTCATAGTACTGAACGTGGTCGTACTCGTATTCGAAGCAGATCTGCAGGAAGGAGAGAAGATATCCTGCAAAGCTCTGGTCGTTGGTAGGTTCTTTTCCGTATGCCTTCTTGTAGTCTTTAGAGAGAGCGTCGGCAAGTGCCTCGACGTTCTTTCCGTGCTCCACATACTTGGGGGCGTTCCTTTCCCTGGACTCGTTGACGATTCCGTTGGAGTACTTCTTCAGATGGGTGCTGTTCTCGAAGTATCCCTTGAAGTATTCCTCGTAGTCGTAGGTCACGGTGATGGAACGGGTCTCCTTCTGTCCGGAGGCAAGTCCTTCCCTGTCGCAGCGCCACGTATAGGTTCTCTCGAAGGTTCCGGTACAGTCCCTGTATCCGTTTCCTTCTGTGTACTCGAAGGTTCCCTCGACGATCTTGCTGTTGAACCCGTACTCGAGGGTGAACTTCACATCGTATGTTCCGTAACCTACGCCTTTGATGGCGATGAGGGAAGTGTATGCCGAGCCGTTGCTGTTGTACTTGCTGTTGTCGGTGGTCTCTTTCCCGTATTCGAAGACGGAGTTCGCCACCAGTTTGTCTTCCTTGTAGACTTCCATCAGGATCCTATCGAAGTCAACTGCGGCGGCACCGATGAACTTCTTGGTTCCACCGAGGGAGAGCCAATCCTTATCGTATCCGCTGAGGGAGATGACTATGTTCCCTGCCTTGTTGAATGTGAGTGAGAGCATACCTTTCTCGAATCCTGATCCGGTGAGAACAGCATAGTCATACATGTCGGAGAATGCGTTGTAGGAAACGAGCCTGTCCTCCTTGGTGTCGGATACGACTATCCTGCATTCGTTGGTGAAGGAACCGACGTTTGATTCGACGCTGGCACTTATGGTGGCCTCTCCTTTAGAAAGGGTAGTCACGAGTCCGTTCACGACCGTGGCAACCGCTGGGTTGGAAGATTCCCATTCGATGTCGGAGTATTCCGCATTGCCCGGAAGACAGGCTATGCTGAGCTGATGGTTCTCACCCTCAAGCATCGTTATCTGCGTGGAGGTGAATTCGAACTCGTTGTCGTCGTCGATGTTCGAGAGCAGATTGTATGCTCCGACCGCTATTCCCGCGACTCCGACGAGGGCCACCGCGACCAGGATGCAGACGACGGTACTGTCCTTCATCTCAGGCCTCCGCAGGGTAGAATGTGAATGAACCGTAACCTGCATAACCCTTGTTCAGGTCGGTGGAATATCTGTGGCCGTTGTCAATAGGAACGATCCCCGATTCGAGAGGTTTGCCGCAGGTGGTCTCGCAGGCATAGTACATTTTGCCGGCGACCTCCTGACTGATGATCTCGTAACCGCTGTCGATGTGTGTCGGTTTCTTGAAACCGGGAAGGGAGATTCCTGTCATCGCATGTCCGGGAAGAAGGAGAAGGGCACTGTCATATCCTGCCGATTTGAAGAGTGCGGCACAGAGGATGGAAGTATCCTCGCAGTCGCCTGCACCGTAGAGCAGTGTTTCGACGGGATACGCGAAGTATTCGCCCTGTTGGTAGAGGAATGAATCGGAAACGTAAAGGAAAGCGGTCTGCACATAGGCGAGGATGAAATCCGCATAATCCTGATCGTTTGTTACGGGGCCGATGGCCTCTTCGTAGAATGCTCTGAGCTGGTGCTCCACATCCCGTGTGACCTTGTTGTTCACGATGAACGAAGGGGATTTGGTGTAATCGTTGACATCCCTTGCAAGCTTCTCCTCTGTGGAAGCGGGTACGTAAGGGCTGAAGTCCGCATCGTCCATCTTGTATTCGAATCCGAAGGTACCTCCGAGGTATTCCCATGCGGATGACACATAGTGGGAAACGTTGTAATCGAACACGTATTCGGTCGGAGTGTCGCTGGGAAGGTTCCTGCACTGGACGACGACGTGGTAGTTTCCGTAGTTGGAGCCGTACATGGTCATGAAGGGTTCGGTCTTCCAATCCACGACCGCATCCATGGTTCCGCTGATCACGTATCTGAACTGTGCGAACGAACCACCTATCACATCGGAAAGATACAGTCTGATCCCTGTGGAATAGCCGTAGGTCTTCTTGTCCTCCTCGCTGAGGGGAACGAATCCGAAATATGCATCGCCGGAAGCGAAACCTCCGACCTCGGTGACGCAACGAAGGGTCTCGGTATCAACGCTGACAGTGTCATCGAATTCCTTGACGAAAACCTGTCCGTGGAGCGGACCGTCGCTGCGGGATCCCGTATCGAAATCGGGCATGACGAATATGGCGAGAACAACGATAGCGACGATGACGACCGCTGCCACCTTCTTGCCGCTTGTCTTTTTGACAACGGGCGGCTGACCGTAGTAAGCAGGTCCGCCGGTGGTGGTAGTGTAGCTGTTGCTTGTGTACTGCATCGATGTGAGGTCCCTTCCGCATGACGGACAGAAATTGGCTCCGTCAGGTACAACCTTTCCACATTCCGGACAGTACATCGAATCACCATTGCTGTTCCGATATTTGCCATCTTTCACAGAATCTCACAGATGGTTTGACATATTGTGCATCTGTAAATGCTGGCACATCGGTTTTTCCTATGCCGGGCGTTCACCGAGATCGGTATAAATGTCTGTCGACGACAACAGGTAGACTCGAAGAAAAAGTCGATGGAGAACCAATCCGAAGTTGAATGTTAAAAGTTGGAGTCGGGGGAGGGAATCGAACCCCCATATGAGGATCTGCAGTCCCCCTCATAGCCACTGTGATACCCCGACAGTTGCGAATCTAGGTTATCGGTATACCATATAAAACTATTTCGTAAGGCCATGCGCCAGAGTGATGCTGGATACACGGATAAAGGACAATGATTAAAGGTCGGACACCCATTATCCATTATGCATTGTAAGGACATCTCTGTCCGTTCGGTCGACTGCGAGCTCACTCGCGATAATATAGTGGCACTTCTGTCCGACTGGAATGCATACAAACGCGCCGCCCACCTGGTTCTCGAGCACAACGGATCATATGCGGTCATTAGGATCGAGAAGACCATGGGCGAGGGACTGTTCGGAAAGGTCGGCAAGTTCGAGATCGTCGCCCTTCCCGAGGAGACCGTCTATATCGAAAGGCCCGAGCTTGATGTCCTCAACATCCCCTCTCTAGCAAGACTCCAGCTGGAGTTCCCCGGAAAGGCGGTCGTTGTCAAGGGATTGTTCTCCCACATCAGCTTCCTGAAGGACCTTCATCCCCTGAGACTCAGGGCATTGGACAGCGTTCCTCCCCACCCTTCCAAGATGGGGTATCTGACCAAGGTCGCCCTTGCTTCGGGATACATCGATCTTCCCGTGGTCATCGAGGAACAGATCCTTGATTTCGCAGAGGAATCCAAGAAAGCGGAAACCGAGATGGTCATGTTCCCCTGCGAAGGATCCGGTACCAAGGGAGACAGACCTTACCTCTATCTCGACAAGGTACCGGACATCAAGGGAAAGGACATCACCCTTGTTGGTTGCAACCTCTCCAAGAGGATATTCGACGAGCTCTATGGTATCGAAATACCTTTCATCAACGTCTGCCCCAAGGACCACGTTCCCGACGATGGGGTAAAAACAATCGTCAAATGCTGCCGTGTCAAGCACGGATACCAGATCGACGGCAACACCGTGATGGTTCCTTGGGGAGCAACCGTTCCCGAGGTAGTTGACGCGATTAATGCGATTTTCAAAGAATGAATCCCGATCCGATCCCGGACCGGGTTTTTTGAATGGTTTATTCCTTTGCAGGCTTCTTTGTGCCCATGATCTTCTGAAGGATGATGGGTGCGTATTTCGCAGCAAGCAGTCCGGCACCGAGTGCGACGAATATCATGCAGATCGCGAAGGGCATGGGCATGGTCGGGAATGCCGCGTTGTCGGTGAGGGGGTAGAAGGGTGCCGCGATCATCTTGACCACGAACTCGTGGAGCAGGAGGATGGCAAGGGTGTGCTTTCCGATGACGGAAAGGAACTTGGAAAGTCCGGGAACCTTGCAGAGCCAGGTGCTGATGACGATGATCAGATAACCGGTGGAGCAGGAGAGGACGAAGTAGGGGAAGATTGAAGCTCCCTGGAAGACGCCCCAGTCATTGGAGTAGGTACCGAAGGAGTTGGCGTAGAATCCGGTTCCGGGGTGGAAGAGGAATCCGACGACAACAGTCACCACAAGGGCGATGAGGATGTAGAGCCAGTATTTCTTGTCCTTTACATCCCTTTCCTCAAGGTATTCGATGACCTTGTGCTTACCCATCAGTGCTCCGACTAGCATGAAGGCCGCTGCGGCGCAACCGAGACCGAAGTAGAAGGGAAGGTTGTATCCGATGGCACGTACTAGCCATGCTCCGCAGAGGAGAACGAATACTGCGAGGACGAACTTCTTGGGGTCGTTGAGGACCTTGTCGGCGAGTGCGTAGAACATCAGGAATCCGACGAACATACACTGGAGGAAGTAGTATCCCGCGAAGACGTCGATCGCATTCTTCTCCATATCAAGCGTGAATGGCTGACCGATCTCCTCGGGACCGATGAGCCTGATCAGGGAATACTGGAAGTATGCGGAAGGATCCATGGGTTGACCGATGACCCAGCACCATCCGTAGAGGATGAGGGGGAATACGAGGATACATGCGCTCACAAGAACGATGAGCTGCAGTGCACGTTTCTTTACATTCTCTGAATAGGACCTTCCGGGCCTGAAGAAGTATCCGGAGATGATGAAGAATACCATGAGTCCGGTGTATAGGATCTGAAGGATGAGGGCCTGCTCGTTGTTTCCCGTGGTCATGTTCTTCTCCTGTTGGAAGAGGATATGGAACGTGAGGATCACGAGGATCACGAGTCCTTTGATGATGTCCGGCGACTCGAGACGCTTGGGTTTGCATCCCGTCGCAGTTTCATTTACCATGTGGTTGCATTGCTCCAACTATATATTAGTTGTACTATTTGAGTATGGTCAAATTTTTGATGTCTGGGTATGTTATAATGGCCATAAAAGTCAATAAATACCATTAGAAAATAACAGGGGTATTCAGCAGGGATAGCAATGGTAACTACAGTCGCATCCACTTTCGATTCCGTACTCTCCGACAAGTCCATGTTCGGAGAGATCGAGAACACAGCTAAGATCGTCCCCAACAACACTGCATACTCATTCTATGGAAAATCCGCCAGCTACACCAAGCTGATCGAAGAGATCGAGCTATGTGCCCGGGGTCTCAAAACTCTCGGTGTCAAACAGGGAGACGTCGTCACTATCATGCTCCCCAACTGCCCTCAGGCAGTGCTCATGGTCTACGCTATCAACGCAGTAGGCGCCATCGCAAACATGGTCCACCCCCTCAGCAGCGAGAGGGACATAGAGATCTCCCTTCAGATCACCAAGTCGAAGTACGCCATCACCATGGACACCTTCGCACAGAGCTACGTTAACCTTCAGTCCAAACTTGCACTCGAGAAGGTCATCGTCACCTACATCCAGGAAGGTATGGGAACCATCCAGGGACTCCTTTACCCCTTCGTCAGCAAGACCAAGAAGATCAAGTTCGACCAGCCTTACATCATCATGTGGAAGGACTTCCTCAAACAGGGAAGCGCCTACACCGGCGAATACCGCGCCGATGTGAAGGCAAAGGATCCCGCCATCATCATCCACACCGGAGGAACCACCGGAACTCCCAAGGGAGCACTCCACTGCAACGAGGCATTCAACGCACTCGCAAGGCAGATCGTACCCGTCTGCGGAATCAACTCCAGCGACCGTGTCCTCGCCATCGTCCCCGTCTTCCACGGATTCGGACTCGGTGTCTCCATCCACTCCGCACTCGTCAGCGGAGCCAACGTCTTCCTGCTTCCCAGGTACTTCGCCGACGAATACGCGAAGATCACCGTCAAGAACAAGATCACCTACCACATCGGTACCCCCTCGCTCTTCGAGTCCTTCATCCACGTGGAGAGGCTCCAGAATGCAGACCTCTCCTTCATCCGCGGACTCTTCTCCGGAGGAGACTACCTCACCAACGAGACCAAGACGAACGTCACCAAGTTCATCCAGGACCGCGGTTCCGCCTGCTACCCCAGGCAGGGATACGGTCTCGCCGAGATGATCGGTGCCATCGCCCTCGAACCCACCGTTCCCAACAAGGAATGCTCAATCGGAAAGGCATTCCCCGGAATCGATGTCATGGTCTGCAAGGCCGACACCGAGGAGGAGGTCCCCGTCGGAGAGACCGGAGAGCTCTGCTTCACCGGACCCAACGCGATGATGGAGTACCTCGACAATGTCAGTGAGACCGAGAAGGTCCTGAAGACCCACGCCGACGGAAGGCTCTGGGTCCACACGGGAGACCTCGGACACATCGACGAGGACAAGGACATCTACTACACCCAGCGTCTCAAGAGGATGATCGTCACCAACGGATACAATGTCTACCCCTCCCAGATCGAGGAGGTCTTCGATGCCCACAACTACGTCCGTGTCAGCTGTGCCATCGGTGCACCCGACGAGCGCAAGGGACAGAAGGTCATTGTTTATGTGGTTCTCAACGACGAGAACATGGACAAGGAGGCCGCAAAGACCACCCTCCTCGAGTACGGACGCAAGATGGTCGCCAAGTTCGCAAAACCTGCCGACATCATCTTCGTGGACAAGCTCCCCCTCACCATGCTCAACAAGGTCGACTACCGCGCCCTTGAGAAGCAGTACGCCGAGAAGGACGGAAAACAGTAAAACTCCAATGGGGGGAGGCGGTCATCCGTCTTCCCTCGATTGTTTTATCGTGCGTGGATCGTGTCCTCTGGCACATCAATTTTGGTTTAAAATCAGATGAGGGAACGGCCTTTTGCGAAGGCTTTGTAGCCTTCTTCGGTCTTTCCCGCTTTGCAGAGTAGGTTACCAAGGGCGTACCAGGAATCGGCATCCTCGGGATCCTCTTCCAGTTTCTCGCGGATGTGCCTGATCGCACCCTCGATGTCGCCCTTCTCCTCCATCCTCTTGCTTGCGTGGAGTCCGCCGGTCTCGAGGTCCCTCAGACGGAGATACTCGAACCTGGCGTTCCTGAAAAACACCTCGAGGCTGCCGTCAGACAGCCAGGGGTAACGTGATTTGAGGATCCTTCCGAAGTCGGCCTGCTTCTTGGCATCGTATTCGGCCTCGAGACCCACGTACAGGTTCCTGGGAACGTTGACCGTGAGTTTGCCGTGGCTGAACTGGAAATAACCTTCGGGGGCCGACATGGGAATTCATCCTTTCCTGAACTTCACGATGCGTCCGCACTCGTCCCTCTTCTGGACTCCGAAGTCCTTCAGCTGGGCGATCTGGGACTTGGTGAAGACGGGACCGTCCTTGCAGACCCTCTGACCGTCCATGACGCAGCATCCGCAGACTCCGGCACCGCATTTCATGTGCCTCTCGAGGGAGAGCTGACAGTCCACTCCGAGCTCCTCGCAGGCCTTGTACAGGAAGAACAGCATGACCTCGGGGCCGCATGCGATGACGCAGTCGTAGTGGTTCTCGGCCTGTTTCTCCCTGAAGAGCTGAACCGCGTTTCCGTGGAATCCGAAGGAACCGTCGTCGGTGGAATACCAGACGTTCTTGGCGGCCTTCTCGGCCCTGTCCTTGAGAACGATATCTCTTTCGGAACGGGCTCCGATGATGGTGTCGCATCCGCTTGCCTCGACTGCGGGCATGATGGATGCGGTTCCGATTCCTCCTCCGATGATGAGGTACTTCCTGCCGGGACTGAGGTCGTATCCGTTTCCGTAGGGTCCGCGGAGACCGAGGACGTCGCCTTCCTTGAGAGAGTGGATGTGCTCGGTGTCGGGACCGATCCTCTTGACGCTGATGGACCTGGTCTTTCCGTCGACCTTGGAGATGGACATGGGGATCTCCTCCATGCCGGGGCACCAGATCATGTAGAACTGTCCGGGCCTGGCGGAATCCTCGCACTCGAACTCGAGGGTCTTGGTGTCATAGTTGTTCTCGGTAACCTTGGTAATCCTGACGTAATCACTCATGTGCGACACCTACCATGTCTTTGATGGAACCGTATCCGTAGTCCTTCATGAACTGTTCGAGGTCCTGGTTGACCTTGGAGAAGACCTCGGGGCCGTCGGTCAGTACCGCGCTTCCGATCTGGAAGGCCTGTGCACCTGCCATGATGTATTCTGCTGCATCCCTCCAGTTGGAGATTCCTCCGACTCCCACGAGGGGGATGGAGACGACGTTGTAGAGGTCATAGATCGCCCTGACCCCGACGGGTTTGACCGCAGGTCCGGAGAGGCCTCCGAACTTGTTGGAGAGGAAGGGTTTTCCGAACTCGGGACTGATGACCATTGCCTTGAGGGTGTTGATCGCCACGATCGCATCCGCACCCCCGTCCTGAGCCGCAAGTGCGATCTGGGGAAGGATGTGGGTGTTGGGGGTGAGCTTGACCCAGACGGGGATCTTCACAGCACCTTTCACGGCGGATACGATGGATTTCACGAGCTCGGGGTCGGTACCGAGTTCCATTCCGTGACCCTTTGCGTGGGGGCAGGAGAGGTTGAGTTCCACTGCGCACGCCTTGTACTCCTCCATCTTCACTGCGAGTTTCACGAACTCGTCGGCGTTTCCTCCGGCGACGGAACCGACGATGTTTCCGTAGGGGGTGGCTTCTTCCATCTCCTCCCTGAAGAGTTCGATTCCGGGTCCGGGAAGTCCCATCGCGTTGACGAGTCCTCCGGTGACCTCGGTGAAGCAGGGGTTGAGATGGCCTGCCTTGGGTTCCATTCCGATGGATTTGGATACAACTGCTCCGGCGCCGGACTGGAGCATCCTGACCATGGATGCACCGGTCTCGTCCATAATTCCGGAGGCGACCATTCCGGGTTTCTCCAGAACGACGTTTCCGACTGCGGTCTTCAGTGCTGACATATGTTCGTCAGTATGCGCTGTCCATAATAAAGTGTACGTACGCGTGCACATGTATGGAAATGCGACATATTCTGCAGGTTGCAAAGTTCACCTGTCAACTCACCCCATTAAATAGCGTGACTGCGTAATCAGAACGGGTTCAGCACTTAGCTTTCGTCGACAGACATATTTGCCTGCCCAATGGTGATTAAATGAAATCATACGAAGACTTCCTGACAGAACATGCGGACATGTGCCGCGAATCAGCAGTTTTTCCCAGCGAACTCTATGCCAAGCACGACGTCAAAAAGGGACTTCGAGACAGCAACGGCAAGGGTGTTGTCGCAGGACTTACGAACATCTCCCGGGTCATCGGCACCAGGATCGAGGGCGGGGAACCGATCCCCGTCGAAGGTTCCCTGCAGTACCGTGGTTACGCAATAGAGGACCTCATCAAGGAGCAGGGCGACAAGCCCGGGCTTTTCGAGAAGACGATCTACCTTCTCCTTTTCGACAGGCTCCCCGGCGAGGAGGAACTTGTTGAGTTCAGACATAATCTCAGCAACCATTTCACCCTCCCCGTGAACTTCGTCAAAGAGGTGATCATGAGGGACAACGGACATGACGTGATGAACACACTGTCACGCGGAATCCTCAGTCTGGGTCTTTACGCTGAGGACCTCAACGACATGTCTCCCCGCAACGCTCTCGACAACTGCATAAACATCATCGCGAAGATGCCCTGCCTTGCCGCCTACGGTCACCAGGCATATTCCCACTATGCGATGAACGGCGGATTCCATATCCTGAATCCGAATCCGGAACTGACCGTTGCCGAGAACATGCTGCGCATGCTGACCGGCAGCGACGAGATCTCCGAACTCGATGCCCTGGTCCTCGACAGGATCCTCTTCCTGCATATGGAGCACGGCGGCGGAAACAACTCCGCATTCACAGCAAGGGTTGTCTCATCTTCCGGTTCCGACACCTATTCGGTCATCGCGGCCGCACTGCTTTCTCTCAAGGGCCCCAAGCACGGCGGTGCCAACCACAAGGTGGCAGAGATGGCACGCAACATCAGGTCCAATGTGAAGGATGTCACCGACCCCGACCAGATGAAGGAATACCTCGGACTCATTGCCGACAAGATGGCCTTCGACCGCAGAGGTCTGATCTACGGAATGGGTCACGCTGTGTACACCCTTTCGGATCCCAGGGCGACCGTCATGCGCGAGCTTGCAAGGAAACTCGCGGAAGCGAAGGGACGTATGGAGGAGTTCACCATGTACAGCCTCATCGAGGAGTTGTCTCCCGATATAATCCGCGGAAGACACAACGGGGGTCCGGTCTGTGCGAACATCGACCTCTACAGTGGATTCGCCTACGATATGTTGGGAATCCCAGAGGACCTCTACACTCCGATGTTCGCCGTAGCAAGGTCCGTCGGATGGTGTGCACACCACCTTGAGGAGATCCTGTCATCCAACAAGATCATCCGTCCCGCCTACGTCAGTGTGGTCGTCGAACGCGGCAATCTGACTTTGGATTGAATTTTGAAAATAATCCCAGATAGGGATTTCTCCCTATCTGGGTCTTAAAAGATTTACCTCTGTTCAAGGATCTTGATGACGTGCCATCCGAACTCGGTGCGGCACACGGTGACGTCGCCGGGCTGACCGTTGAAGGAGGCGTTCTCGAAGGGTTTGACCATCTGTCCGCGGCCGAACCAGCCGAGGTCTCCGCCCTGTGCCTTCGAGGGGCAGGTGGAGAACTCCATGGCGAGTGCGCCGAAGTCCTCACCGGAATCTACGCGGGCCTTGATCTGTTTGGCATCCTTCTGGGTCTTGACCAGGATGTGGACGCAGTGTACTTCGTTGACCATGCCCGTGCCATAGTTGGCTGACGATATAAGGCATGCGACCGCAAAAGCGTTAAATCACTTACTGATACGCAGGTACATGGATTTCGATTCCATCCGCAATGACTTCCCGACCATGAGGACCGACAAAGGCGTCTATCTCGACAGCTCGTGTCAGTCCCTCCGTCCCGATTCCGTCATCAAAGCGGTAATGGAATACTATGAATGCTTCCCCGTCTGCGGAGGAAGGAGTGTCCACCATCTTGCAAACGAGGTGTCCGTCAGGGTTGATGAAACACGTGAGAAGCTTTCCGAATTCTTCAACGCCGGAAATCCTAATTCTTTTGTGTTCACCAAGAACAGTACCGAGGCGCTGAACACCGTCGCATACGGTTTCGGTCTCAAGAAAGGAGATTGCGTGGTCACCACTGATTCCGAGCACAACTCCAACTACGTTCCGTGGCTGGATCTCAGGGAGAGGGCGGGAATCAGGATGAGGCGTTCCGCATCCGGAAAGGACGGCATCTTCGACATCGAATCCTTCAAGTCCCAGATGGGCAAGGATGTGAAGCTCGTATCCGTCACCCAATGCAGTAACGTCACCGGTTGCACCGTCCCCATTAAGGATGTGGCCGAGATCGCACATGACAATGGTGCGATGATCATGGTCGACGGTTCCCAGGCCGCACCCCACATGAAAGTGGACATGAAGGACAATGACGTCGA
>JAKSHV010000070.1 GCA_024399225.1 archaeon
TATATAATTCAGATTTGCTTTACTAAAAACGCACATGATCACCCTGAACAGATCCAACGTTGCCTATCTCGGCTTCGCGGCTGCCGCGATGTTCCTCATAGGCTGGGCCCTATCGGCCTACCTTAATGGATCCTGGGACTACGGTGTCAACACCCTCTCTTCACTCGGTTACACCGGACAGCCTCTCGCACGTATCATGTTCAACTGGACAGGATGTATCGCCGCCGCGATCCTCTGGGGCATCGAGATGATATGGATCACAAAGCACGAGACCGGAAGGGTCCGCACATATGCCATTGTCACCCTCGTCTCGCTTGTGTTCCTTGCAGGCATCGGAATCGTCGATGGAAGATACGGACGTATCCACCTGTTCGTATCCTTCGGATACATGGGGATCACCGGAGCCGCAATGATAGTCTCCACCTTCACCAAATTCTTCAGGTCGAGAAAGATATTCGCAGGATACACCGGAGTCATGATCGTGTTCGATGTCATCTGCTATTTCACGCTGAACTTCGAACTGTTCGAGGCCAATGCGGTCCTTCTTGCAATCCTCTGGTCTGCGATGATCTCCTACGCATACAGGGACTACTCGATCAAGAACGGACTGGTCTGATCAATCCTTCGTGTATTCGGTAAGTCCGTTCCTACCTAAGTGGAACAGATAGTCGATCAAGCCTTTGTGATAGGGAATGAATTCTCCCGAATCCATCATGAACATGATCTCCTCGAATGATGCCCATCTGGCACTCTCGACCTCTTCTTTCTGAAGTGCCAGTTCGGAGGTGTCGATGTCAAGATTCATGACAAAGAAGTCATCGAAAACATCGTGGGTGTCGAGTGTTATCGCAGGTGCAGTATCGAAGACGTGGTCGAGACCGAGTTCTTCCTTCAGCTCCCTTTCAGCAGCGATCTGCGTAGTTTCACCTGAGGATACTCCTCCGCCCACGCTGACATCCCAGTATCCGGGGAACGATTTCTTGCCTGCAACCCTCTTCTGGATGAGCATCTCGTTCCTGGGATTGAAGATGCAGATGTGGATGACGAGACGGTGGTTTCCCGGACCGAGGTCGGTGTATCTGACGGCCGTACGGCCTGTAGGCTTCCTCTCCTTGGTGTAGATATCGACGATGTCCTCGGACATGCTGGCACATCAGTAGACGGAGAGTTCTTCCACAAGCCAAACAATGGATTTGGCGACCCTTCCGACGGGGTTGGAGAAGTGTCCGCCGGAGTTCTGGATGTAGGTGTGGGACCTCATAACCGGATCCTTCTCGCAGCGCTTCTTCTGCTTGTGATGCTGGACTCCAATGGAAGCGGTAAGGAGGTTTCCGGAACCGGGTTCCTTTCCTCCGAGACTGAGATAGACCGCACCGTTCTCAGGGGTCTTCGCACCGTCGGCGAACTTGTCCCATCCCTCGAACCAGAGGGAGCCCGAACAGCATCCGGCTGCCTGGAAGAGGCCGGAACCGTAGAACGACCACAGGGCGAAAAGTCCCGCAAGGGAATAACCGGTGATCGCGAATTCGGAAGTACGGGGGAACTCCTTCTCGACATAGGGGATCGCATGTTCCCTGATCCAAGCAAGAGTGTCCTTTCCGCCCTCGCCGAAGACCTGTCCCTCTCCTGCATCGAAGTGCCAGGGGGACATCTCGTTGTTCCAGTCCTCAACCTCGAGCACGAATAGTGTGTACGAAACCATGTCGTCCTCGCTCTCCGAGAGTGCCTTGATCATCTCATCTACCACATCGGTGTCCCTGACCATGGTGGGCCAGAAAACGGCGGGTCCGCCGTCACCGACTGCATACGTGTGACACTTCTTTCCTGCGAGTTCGAAGTCGTTCCTCATTGTTTCCCCATCAATCGACCCTTATTTATAGACGCGACTTATCGTGGGATACATTCGTGTCACGTGATGACACTTGACACTACCGGTGAATACAATGGCTTACAGGAACGAAGAACTCGAGACCATGCCCACAGAGGACCTGAAGAAAATGCAGTTCGAACTGCTCCAGAAGGAGATCCGCACCATGTACGAGACCTCCGCATTCTTCAGGAAGAAGATGGAATCCGTCGGACTCACCCCCGATGACATCACCGACATGGCCCAGTTCAGGAAGATCCCCTTCATGGTCAAGCAGGACCTCAGGGACAACTACCCCGACGGACTCTTCGTGAAACCCTATGAGGAGATCGTCAGGATCCACGTATCCTCCGGAACCACCGGAAAACCCACCGTCGTCGGATACACCGAGAAGGATATCGACAACTGGACCGAATCCCTTGCAAGGGGTCTTGTATCCTTCGGTGTCGGACCCTCCGACGTCTTCCAGAACATGCACGGCTACGGACTTTTCACCGGAGGTCTCGGAGCCCACTACGCCGCCGAGAGGGCAGGAGCAACCGTCATCCCCGCAGGAACCGGTAACACCGACAGGCAGATCATGCTTATGCAGGACCTCCCCGTAACCACCCTCGCCGGAACCCCCTCCTACTACTTCCACATCGCAGACGTCTGCGACCAGAGGGGAATCGACTTCAAGAAGACCACCAAGGTCAACAAAGGACTTGCCGGAGGAGAGCCCTGGTCCGACTCCATGAGGAAGAAGCTCTTCGACAGGACCGGAATCAAGGCATACAACTGCTACGGTGCAAGCGAGTTCTACGGACCCATGTTCGTGGAATGCACCGAACAGAAAGGAGCCCATGTCTGGGCAGATCTGGCACTTATCGAGATCCTCGATCCCGTGACCGAGGAACCCGTCCCCGAGGGAGAGAGCGGAATGGTCGTCGTAACCATGCTCCAGAAGGAGGCATTCCCCCTCATCAGGTACAAGATCAACGACATCTCCACCCTCACCTGGGAGAAATGCGCCTGCGGAAGGACCCATCCCCGTCTCGGAAGGATCACCGGAAGGAGCGACGACATGATCGTCGTCAGGGGAATCAACGTCTTCCCCTCGCAGATCGAGGGAGTCATCGGAGAGATGCCCTTCCTCTCACCCTTCTACCACATCACCCTGACCAACGAGAACTACATGGACAAGATCGTCATCGATGTGGAGATCGCACCCGAGTACCTTACCGAGGATATGAACGAGATCAACGAGATGACCAAACAGATGGAGGTCAGGCTCAAGGAGATCCTCAACCTCAAGGCCATCGTCAAGATGAACCTTCCCGGAACCCTCCAGAGGTTCGAGGGAAAGGCGAAACACGTCACCGACAACAGGTCCTGGGAGTAAACGCATTCATCCTGCAGGGGCCGTAACAGGCCCCTGTTCTTTTTTTTACAGGCTATACGACATGACCATAACCATCAACATCTACTATACGGGTGAGAACGGCAGTGCCAGGAGGTTCGCCGAGGAGATGGTGGAAGGGGGCATTGTCGGCAGAATCAGGGCCGAGAAAGGAAACCTTCGCTATGAGTACTTCCTCCCGATGGATGATCCGGAGACCGTGCTGCTTATCGACAGCTGGGAGAACCAGGAAGCGATCGACGCACACCACGCATCCCCGATGATGGGGGAGATCCTCGCGCTCAGGGAGAAGTATGACCTCCGCATGAAGGTGGAACGCTACGTCGATGATGCAGACGGAATCCCGTCAAAGGATGCTGCTTTCATCAGGGAATGAAACCGACCTGATCAGATTCGACTTCAAGGTCCCAGACGTGTTATCGGCACGACATAGACGCCGTCTGGACGCCTGTAGGCCACAGGGGCAGTACCGCAGATCACGCAAAGGAATGCGGGAGGTCTGCTGAACTTCTCCGCCAGTTTGATCATCTTTGCCGCTGCTTCCTCCACCTGGTTGAAACCCAGCTTGATCTCTATCGCACCCCAGGATTTATCCGGACGCTCCACGACCGCATCGAACTCGTTTCCGTATCCGTCACGGTAGTGGAAAAGCTCGTAACCGTTGCATTTGCAATATACCTGGAGATCGTGTTCGCACAGAGATTCGAACAGGAAACCGAATGTATTCAGATCGTTGATTGCACCCTGTCTGTCGAGTCCCAGCAGGCACATGGCCAGGGAAGGGTCCGCAAGATGTTTCTTGGAGGTCTTCCCCACCCTCGCAGAAGACCGGAGGTTCGTACTGAAGGCGGGCTGGTACCACAGGATGTTCAGCCTTTCCAGGACGGATTTGTAATCATCCACAGTGGAATCGCCAAGATCCTCGTTGTCCGACTCGACGATATCACGACGTAATGCGGCATCGCTGACCACCGTGGATTCGTTCCTTGCAAGCGACCTCAGCAGCATCCTGAACTTGTGCGGATCACGCGTCTTGCCGTCGATACGGAAGGAATCCTCCTCGCAGAGCTTGTTGATATAGTCCCTCAGGACCAGGGTCGGATCTGCATTTCCATCCAGCAGACCCGGCCAGCCGCCACGGTGTACGAGATCAATCAGCCTGTCCAAGGTGATTTCCTCAGTGTCCGTGGATATCGCAGGATTATCAAACAGCTCTTTCAGTGAGACCTTTCCGTCGGAATCCCCTGTTTCGTACAGGCTCATCGTGTACATAGGGATCGAACCGATACGTCCCGCCCCAGTATGTTTTTTCTTCTTGGGATCGATGGTGGAGGAACCGCAAAGCACGAACCTGCCTTTCTCCGGGGAACGGTCGACCTCGAAGCGTACGTCCTCCCATAAGGTTGGGTGGTCCTGCCATTCATCGATAAGACGGGGGGTTTCGCCTTCGAATGCATATCTGACATCGATCTTCAGCAATGCAAGGTTGTTCGAGGTCAGCTGGAATTCGCTTTTGCACTGGTTCCTTGCAGCCCATGTCTTACCACACCATTTCGGACCTTCGATACTGACTGCGCCGAAGGATTTTAGATGTTGCTCGATGATGGTATCGATCAATCTTGGAAGGTATCCGGGAGGGGTAAGTGCCATAATACCGCATTATATAAAGAGTATATAATAACACGCACTTTTCAGGGTTTTCAACAGGCAGTTTTCAGACTTTTCAACAAGCACTTTTCAGATATTTTGACAAGCACTTTTCAGACTTTTCAACATACGGTTTTCAGAAATATCAGGGCGCTGCCACAGGTGCAGACCGAAGAAACCAAGATCAGAACAATCAGCGGACGATCCTTTCGGCGTGGGCCTTCTCCCAATCGACGATCTCCTCGATGGCATAGGCCTTCCCGCATGCACCGTTGTAGAAGTAATTGGTTGAAGGAGTGCGGGGGATGACGAGTCCGCAGTCGGCGAGGATCATGTCGGAGACCCTCTTGGCCGTATCCTCGTTGCCGTCGTGGAACGGTTTGTAGCTTCCGAGGTAGTAGATGACGTAGGCACTCATCAGATAGGGGTCGGATTCGCCGGAGATGAGGTCGAGAAGAAGGTCGATGGTGGGTGCATCCCTGACGTCGTCGTTATGGGAGACTTAACGGTGAACGGACAGGATTGCATCCCTGCGGCCTCCTGCATCGGAGGGGAATGAGTTCTTCCTTTTCCTGATGAATCCGAACATCTTGAACATATCAAACGAGTCGGAATGGGCATAAAACGAAGACGACGACAAATGTGTACTGGATAAGATTACCTAACTGAATGTACAAATAAAGTCATTTTCCCGTTCGGTTTTCGTCTCATTTATATATCTCTGGAATCTGACTGGATTCTGGAAATAATTCCGGATAAAGAAGGCGAAATCTTGGACGGAACGATCTTCGAGATACTCATGCTGCTATGCTTTGCGGCCTCCTGGCCGTTCAACATCAGGAAATCCTACAAGAGCAGGACCGCATTGGGAAAGAGCATCGCGTTCGAGATCATCATCGAGATCGGATACTTCTGCGGTATCGCTGCCAAGTTCCTCAATGACAAGGTCGACTTCGTCATCGCGTTCTATGTCCTGGATATATGCCTGGTTGCCACGGATATGGTGCTGTATTTCAGGAACAGGAAGCTCGACAGGCTCAGGGCGGAACAGAACTGAAAAGGAAATCCGGAGAGGATCTCCGGAAAGAAGTTTCAAGGTCTGAGGAACCTGATAACGGGTATTGCAGCAACAGATAATGCCGCGATGACCATGGCTGCGACGGTGGAACCGCACATGGAGGTGTTTTCGCCTGAATCGGAACCGCTTGGAGTAGATCCACCGGAATAGGTTG
>JAKSHV010000071.1 GCA_024399225.1 archaeon
TCGGATACTCCGGAAACAACACCGTCGAGTCCGTCAAGGAGGCACTCTACTACAGCGGCGGATTCGCCGAGGCAGAGGAAGTCGAGAACATCATCAAGCTCTCTGGTGCAGGCATCGGACTCGGTGCAGTCACCCTTACCCTCCCTTAAACCTTTAAGCGGGCCGGGGAACCGGTCCGCACCACCTTTTCAACAGGAAGTGACCTACATGGCCATAGCAGCTAACGAGATTCTTGAGAAGATCAACGAGACCTACGACGGCGTCTTCGGAAAATTCGAGATGGATGAAGAGAACGATGAATGCTTCGCAACCGCACTCCACCCCATCAAGAACAGGCACACCGAGGGAAACAGGATAACCCTTTCCGTCGAGGACGACATCGAGAGCGCATACGCGGACAGCGTGGCATTCGTAGATGAGAAGACAAGACCCAGCATCATGGGAAAGCCTGTGGACGTCACACTCGATTTCGGTTTCGAGAAACAGCATGCAAGACTCAACAACTACAGCATGATGGGCGCCAAAGGCGGTTACGTCTTCATCGCCGCATGCAAAGGAAACATCCTCTTCTGTGCCGAACTCCACGTTCAAAAAAGGCCCATGGAGGATGCCGACATGACCGAGTTCATGAAGATCGTGAACGAAGCCCTCTCTCAGTGATCGCGGTCGGTCTCCCCTTCCGCAATCTCCTCTGATTCAAGGAATGCCTGCTCCAGTTCCCTGAGTTCCTCGGGGCTGGCGTTCCAGTATTTTCTCCTGTATGCCTCGGAAAGCCTTGTGAGCATTCCGATGTATGCGAAGTTGTTGTTCTCCTGGAGCCTGCGCCTCATCTCGGGATCCTTGACGTAAACGGATTCCATATCGCTGAACACACCGGATTCAACAGCACCGGTGGTCGCCGCCAATCCCAGGACGTTCTCGAAACGGTCGTTGATCTTCTGTGCACCATGGTAGTCCGTCTCCAGCATTCCGTCGATCCACTTGGGGTTGAGGAGCCTTGTCCTGACACCGTGCTCGATAGAGGATTTTACCGTCTGGGTCTTGAGTCTGGGGCCTGTGTTATCGGTGATGTACATCTTGGCTCTGGAACCGCGTGCGAGTTCTACGGTCTTGGAAAGACCTCCGAAGAATTCGTAGTAATGGTCGAGGTCGATGAGCTCGTATTCGACGTTCTGCCTGATCTGCGATACGACATCGACATGGGCATGGTTGGTCTTCAGCAGATCTCCGGAATCGAATCCCCTGCGTTTCAGGGAGTATGCGTGTTTCAGGCTGTCCTCGAAGATATTGCCGAGTTCCGATTCGTCGTCCCATTGGGAACTGTTGACGGTTCCCGTCATTCCTGTTCCATATAGGCCTTCCTTGGGGCCGAACAGACGGCATACCGCGAGGTCGAGTGCATCCTCATCGGAATATCCCTCGGCCTTCAGTTTCTCAAGGTTCTCGCGTGTGTGTTTGGCGAACATGCTCTGTTCGTCGGTCTCGCCGGTCTCCCACAATCTGCGGAACACCCTGTTCAGACCTGTCACGATACCGGAGAACATGTCGCGGAAGAATCCGCAGATGGATACGGTGACATCGATACGGGGACGACCGAGTTCCTCGATCGGAATTATTTCGAAACGTTCCTCGAAGGAACCGGAGGTGTCCACCATGCGGATACCGAGGTAGGTCATGATCTGTCCGATGGTCGCACCCTGGCTGCGGGAGGTCTCGAGACCCCACATGACGAGGGCGACCGACTTGGGGAATGTTCCTTCGTCGGCAAGGTGCATGTTTATTGTGTTGTTGGCCGCCTCTGCACCCCTTTCGAATGCTGCCATCGTGGGGATCTTGTTGGGATCGAACTGCACAATGTTGTATCCCGTAGGCAGGACCTCGGGAGTTCTGAGGACATCATCACCCGGTTTGACATCGATGAATTCGGAGTTCAATGCACGGGATAGATTGGAGAGTTCGTGACAGGTCATCGCCTCTTCGAACACTTTTTTCTCGTATTCGAGGGAAGGAAGCGTACGCTCGTCGGATGCGACACATTCCGGTATGATTCTGTCTGCATTGAACCTCCTGTAGATGGTTTCGGACAATTCCACCGGATCCCCTTCGATGTTGTTCTCCTCCAATATCTGGGTCATTGGTACTGCACCCTCATGGGAGAACATCATCGACTGTATCGCGAACTCCTCCGCCTCATCCCTGTCGAACGGAGTGCCGAAGATGTGGAATCCCTTCGGAATGAGGGAGAGACGCATGTCGTCAAGCTCGTGTTCCAACTCGTCGACGTCATCGGGCAGACGCATCTCGGCTGCCTTCGAACGTATTATCTCGAGTACGTTGTCACTGCGTCCTTTGTCCGTGAACAGACTCTCCCTGTATTCTGCGATAAGTCCTTCCAGTTCGGAAAGACCTCCGTAGAGTCCGCTTCTGACATAGGGCGGGGACATGTAACTGATCAATCCGGCATGGGTACGCCTCTTGGCGATCATCGCCTCGGAGGGATTGCCCATGTAGTAGAGGTAGAAGTGAGGTATGTCCCCCATTACGTTATCGGGATAGCAGTCCCCGGACATTCCGACCTCCTTTCCGGGGAGGAACTCCACGGTACCGTGGGTTCCGATATGGACAACGGCATCAGCCTTGAACTCATCGCGTATCCACTCGTAGAACGCGAGATATTGATGGTGCGGAGGCATGTAGGGATCGTGGTAATCCTTGGATGTGTCCGAACCGGGCGAGACACGCGGGGGCTGAAGACCTAGGAACAGGTTTCCCTTGACGACTCCCGGGATCAGGTAGCCTTTCCTTCCGGTGAGCACCTTTCCCGGTGCGGGCCCCCATTTGTCAGTGACCGCGGACGGATGTTCGTTCCGGCCTTTGAAATAGATTGCAGAATCCTCGTCGGGATCGATCCAATCCCCGCCGTTGGTAAGTCCTGATTTCAGGAACTCATCCACCAGGGAATCACGGTCGATCTCGGGAATAGCATATCCTTCGGATCTCAGGTGTTCGGCTATCCTGCACAGCGATGTGAATGTGTCAAGGAATGCACCTCCGAACAGGTTCCCCTCTCCGGGAGGATAGTTGTATCCCACCAGGGCGATCCTCTTCTCGCTGTTCAGAAGTTTTCTGAGACGGAGATAGCCCTTGATCTTTCCGCAGAGACGTTCGAGACGGTCCTCGATTATCTCCACTTCCGAAACGGTTATACCGAATTCCTCAGCGGTCCAGGAATCTCCGTTGGCACCCACGGGGAACGTGCAGACCGCACCGTCGAGTTCAGCCATGAACACATTCAGCATGAATTCCATGACAGTCAGTCCTGACATGCGCTGTTTCCACTCATCTATGTCGGTCTTTCCGAGGAAGAACGGTCTGAGGAAGGGTACGTTGAGGTCGCGGAGCAGCTTCATCGCCTCGGTGCTGCTTCCCCCCATGGGTCCGGCGATGAATCTGAATGCGATCAGGTCCACTGCAAGATCGCAGTCGTCGGATACGAGTTCGCGGATCTTGGGGATGTCCGCAGAGGTGATCTTGTTGAACGCCACGGGAAGCACGTTGCAGAACTCCCCGAACCTGGAGAACATGATCCTCAGGGCTTTGTGGGAATCGTAAGGATACTTGTGGCTGTTGAAGAACAGTACGATGTTCTGTTTTGTTATGTCGCGGGGATGGTCTACTAAATACTCCTCGCGCGAATGATAGATCCTTCCTGTGACCGGATTCTTGAGAAAGGTCCCTGTGCTGGTGCTGATAGGTTCGGAATCAGGAAGATAATCCTTTCCGAAGTATTTCCTGAGAACAAGGTTGAATGCGGATGCCACATCCTCGCCCTCGGAATTCTTCCAGTAGTCAGCAAAGAGTTTGACATTTCCAGCATCCTCCGGATTGGTCCTAAACCTCTTCTCGTCATACCCCCCGAGCCTGTTCTTGATCGGTCCGAATCCGCTGATTATGATACGCTGGCACTTGGCCTTCTTCAGGCTTTCGGAGATGACATCCACAGCACCGTCGTCGGCCCCCATGAGATCGAGGATGAGAAGGTCGCAGGACAGGATGTCTTCGTTCGCACGACGTGCATCGAACCTGTTGACATCACGGTCGCTGCATATCAGATGCAGACTGAATTCCGCAGTACCGGGAAAATCCGTATTGAGAAAACGTGAATACAGGATGGTATCCTTCATTGCCGGGATCGACACCGATATCACAGTGATTCTGACAGGACCTGTTCCATCCATCGTAACTCCTGGTGATATATGCCAACACCATATATACGTCAACCGAACCGACTTCCCATCGTACACTTTATTTACATTTTGTTGATGACACAACCATGGGTCAGGAATTGTTCACGAAGAACTTCTTCCTCGATACGGGGGCGTGCTTCTGCTGCACGGTGAATTACTTCGTTCTCCTGATCACGATAGTAGGATTCTCTGAAACCGAGTTCGGTGCAAGTGCCGGTGAAGCCGGTCTTGCCGCAGGAATCTATGTCATCGGAGGTCTGCTTTCAAGACTTACCCTTGGAAAATACATAGAACTTGTCGGAAGGAAGAGGATGCTGGTCATCGGACTCCTTCTCGCATTCGCGATATCGTTCGCATACTTCTTCGTCAACTCGCTTGCGATGCTGTATGCAGTCAGGTTCATCCACGGTATGGCGTACGGAATCTCCAGCACCGGCATGTCGGACATCATCGCCAAGATCATCCCCGCAACCCGCAGGGGAGAGGGGCTCGGTTATTATTATCTGGGAATCACCGCCGCATCCGCCATCGGACCCATGCTGGGACTCATCCTCGCAGAGGGTACGAACTTCAACCGCGTGTTCACCGTCGGAGTCGTGATGTACGCCGTCGCTGCGATCCTGGCACTCATGATGAACGTTCCTGAAGAAGTACTCACGGAGGAACAGAAGAGGGAGGCCAAGAGGTTCAACTTCTCCAATCTCATACAGGTCGACGCACTTCCTCTGGCCATCACGGTCATGATCTTCTACTTCTCGTATTCCGGTGTGCTCTCGTTCATCGCATCCTACACGGAAGGTACCAACCTTGAAGAGGTGGCGACCTATTACTATCTCGCAGTATCATGCGGAACCTTCATCTCCAGGCTCACCACCGGAAAGATCTACGACAGGAAAGGTCCGAACATTATCATCATTCCTGGATACATCGCATTCGCGGTCAGTATGACCGTGTTCGCCACAACAACCGTTCCCGCACTGTTCATGGTGGCGGGATTCTTCATGGGATACGGAATCAGTATCATCTTCTCGATCTGTCAGGCGATCGTGGTCTCCAGGGCACCTCCCCACAGGTACGGTGTGACATCGTCAACATTCTCGGCAATGAACGATCTCGGTACCGGCCTGGGACCTTCCATCCTCGGAGTGCTTGCGGCCACCGTCGGATTCAGGGACATGTATCTCTGGTGCGTTGCGATATCCTTGTTCAGTCTGTGCCTTTACTGGACAATTCACGGAAGAAAGGCGTGGAAGGAATCCAGGGCAAAACACTCTGCATCACAATAGATACGAGCAGGCGATCAATGCAACTAACATTATCACATTGATAAAAGCAAAGTTTTTCAAGAATCCTACACGGTCTGCATCTTTCTCTTTGGAGTAGATTCTCAATGTGATTATGCTCGCCATAGATGCGATCGGCGTTCCGAATCCCCCAATATTCACACCGGCAAGAAGTGCGGACCAATCCGATGTGAAATTCGAGAGCATGACGGTGGCCGGGACATTGCTGATGAACTGACTGACCAAAGCAGATGCGACCACAGCATTCCAGGAAAGAAGGTCGGTGAGTGCTTCATGAACCACGTCGACAGATGCTAGGTTTCCCGTGAAGATGAACAGAAAGATGAAGGTCAGTATGAGTCCCCAGTCGATTCCGAAGGTTTTGCGAGGTGCGAGAATAACCATGGCGACCATCACGATGATGAACACATACTCGTAGGGGATTAGTCTCAGAACCGCACTCACGCTGACCGCGAATAGAACGAGGTAGGCAGCAAGCCTGGTACGGTCAAGGGTGTTCCCCTCATCACCGAATGAAACTTCCTGGCACTTTCCCTTTATACGGACAAGAAAGAGAATCAACAGGATTGCTCCCAATATGACATAGG
>JAKSHV010000072.1 GCA_024399225.1 archaeon
GGAGGGCAATGGGATTCCTTCAGAAAATGTCGAGGTTCTTCGGGATCTTGTTCTTCTTGCTGAGGTTGATTGCCTGAGTCTTGGTGTACCTGAACCTTACATCGCATTTGGAAGGTTCGAAATCCCAGACAGAGATGATGAGAAGGTCTCCTTCCCTGATCCACATCCTCTTCTTGATCTTTCCAGGGATGCGTCCGACACGGGACTGTCCGTCCTCGCACATGACCCTGATCTTGGATGCTCCGAGCAGCTGGTCGGCGATTCCGAACATTTCTGCTTCTTTGATGTTAGGCAGACGTACACGTGTTACGTCCTCTTCAGTACTCTCGAAAGGTCCATCTACCATAGTAATTTCTCCTTTGACTTCGCCATTAAAATATAATATTAATAATATTGGTAGAGAAACGCATTGATTTGTAGCGTTTCCGGTATGTATATCCGTGTTCTCCTCTCAGTAAACTTTTTATTTAGCTCATATATAGGCGCAACTACGCTCTAGTGGTGTAGCGGCCAATCATGAGGCCCTTTCGAGGCCTCGACCCGGGTTCAAATCCCGTCTAGAGCACTTTTCAACAATTCAGGTGTGGCAGACCTGCTTTCATTTGTTTCGAGTAGTGTGCTGCAAGGCCTACCATCAGCAGTCCTCCGAAGATGTAAACGATGACGCACGCCACGATGACTGCGTGGAATGAGTACATCGAACCGATTGCATACGCACCGAGTTTCACAAGTCCCCACAGCAACATGGCTATTGTGGAGATCTTGGATTTTCTGAGGACCTGGAGCATGCATGAACCTATCTTCCTGAATCCGTCGAAGGGGGTGAAGATACAGAACATCCTCATGACCCAGACAAGTTCATCCTTATGGTCTGCCATGGTGTCGGAGACGGTAAAGACAGACATCAGGGGCTCGGCGAAAATGAATATCAGCACGGCTAGGGCGGAAGTGATAACGAACGACAGTTTGGCCGCGTAGACCATTCCGACCTTCATTTTTTCGACATCCCTCTGTCCCAGTGCCGCTGAACAAACGGGAATCATGGCGGCACCAAGGGCTTCCGCGATGACTATCACCAGGGATGAATACCTGAAAGGAACATTGTACAGCATGACTCCGATGCTTCCTCCCGCTATGATCAGAAATATCCTTTGGAACACGTTGGTGGTACCCGTGACAAGGGCCTCCGCTGTACGAGGTCCGCCGATACCGAAGACTTCTCTGATGGCTGATTTGTCGGGCTGGAAATGCCTGAATCTTATCTTGACTTCCATCTGATCGGTGGCATACCAATACAGACCCAGCATTACGGAAATTAGTGCACCTAATGCTGTCGCCCATCCTGCGCCGGCAACCTTCAAATCGAGACCAAACATCAGGATGGGATCGAGGACTACGTTCAATGCGGCAGAGATAAGCAGGAGCATCATCGATTTCACTCTGGCGCCTTCTGCACGTAAAAGCCCGGATAAGATGCCATTAAGGATGAGTGCCGATGCGAGAAGGATGAACGGAAGGACATATGCCTTGCTGTTTTCGCGGACGTCATCCGCACCCATGAGGGTGATGATCGGATCTATGAGGATGAACATCAGGACCGATGCGAACACGGATGAGATGAGTCCGAGCACAAGGGAGTTGGCGGCGAGAACATTCGCACGTTCTCTGTTGTTCTCACCTAGGCGGAACGAAACGGTAGAGGCCGCACCTACTCCGAGTCCGATTCCCGAAGCAGTTATGAGCCAGTATATCGGGGACATCATCGATACGGCGGCCATAGACATGTCACCGAGAAGGGTGGTCCAATAAGTGTCGATGAATTGGTTCAGCTGTATGACCAGGTAGGAAAACGCAAGTGCCAGCACCAGGGAGCGGATGGCCTTTTTCGGTTCCCCGAGAAGAGTTTCAAGATCCTTTCCGTTCTGTTTCATTCTACCTTCTTGGTAGATTTACCGGCGTATTTGTTGAAAAGCGATTCCCTGAATGATTCACTCTTGACGGCGATTTCATCCACATTGTAACGGGTCACATGGTAGACTTCGGGAAGATTGTCCGGGTGTCTCCTGAGCATCTCGTCGAGAAGGTTGCGGTCGGGGAAGTCAGTAGTCTCCAAGTATTCTCTGTTCCAGTTATCGATAAGGTCGAAGACGCCCTGGATTCCTGTGGAATAGAATTTTGCTACGAGCACTGCGGCTACTATGCAGTCATCGGAGATCACTGCGACGTTGCATCCGTGGACTGCTATCTCGCTTCCATTGAACGCCATCGAGAGTCCGTTTCCGTCCTTGATGAGGTCCATTGCCTGGAAGTCGATTATCTCTCCGCCGATGTAGATGGTTCCGTCAAGGTCGACCTGAGTGGACTTCCTCATGTCGAGAAGGGAATACGCCTTCTCGTTGGGTCCGACGGTGACCATGTTCTGAATCATGTCGGCGGCCTCGGTTCCCTGAAGTCTCTTCAGGAATATGTCGTCGAGGGTGGTGATCATTCTGGACTCATCCTCATCGAGTGTGGAGGGAACGTTGAGTTCGTATTGCACCGTGGAAATCTTCAGTGCCTCGATCTCCGCTGCCATGGCCCTGAGCTCCCTGCAGGCCTTCATGGGCATGGTGGTGTTGTCAAGGTCCAGGAACGATGCCGATACGATAGGGATTGGTACACCAATCTTCTCGCAGAGTGCGTGCGCAGCATGCTCATAGCATTTGGCATCGATGAGGACAGGCATGGTGTTTGTGAAATAATCCATGACCTCTGCGGCACCCTTCATCATCTGGATGTTTTCATCATAGTACTTTCTAGCCTCATAATCGGTTACCCCGAAGGCTTTCAGGAAAGGTGCCAGTAGCTTGGAACTATCGGAATTGTTGTTTACGTCGTCTCTGTTGAGGATGTAGGTGACGACGTCGTCGTAACGGTCGAGAAGGTCATAGATCTTCCCGCCGTTGGGGATGAACTCGACGGCTAAATCCCTCACGGGGTTGCTGGGGGTGAGGAATCCCTGGGGTTCGATGATGATCTGCTTGTCATGCATGAATCCCATTTCTGCCATCGGGTTGACTTCATCCATTCATATCGCCTTGTCAACGTTATCTGAGAGATCGTAAGGTCCGTCGAGTTTCTTTCCGTCGCACCAGAGTCTCTTCTCTTTGATGCAGACCTTTCCCTCGGCGAATAGGCGGATGGTGGCAACGATGAGAGGGAGTTCCCTTTTGGCACCGTCCTCGCGGATCTTCTTGAATAAAGGTTCGTTCTCCCCCTCCTTTGCCTTGATCTCATCGAGGCTGGAGGTCTTGAGCTTCTCATAGAACTGTGCCCAAAGTGCGTCGTATTCTCCGCCACGTATGGGGAAACCACAGTAGGTGAGTGCATCACCGCGGTCATGTTCCTTGGTGCAGATGTGCATCATGACTCCCTGGGTATCGGCATCTTCCTTGATGAGCTGCCAGATGACTTCCTGCCAGGTTCCTTTGGGTCCGGTGGGGAGTGCAGGATGCAGATTGAGCATATCGTAGTAATCGCAGGTCTCGTCATCCATCCATAGCATATATCCTGCGAGGATTCCGAGGTCCTGTCCGTAGGTACCGGTCTTCTCACGGAGCACTTTTCCATATTCCATGCCCCATGCGACTTCATCTTCTTTTCTGAGCTCGGGCTTGAACTTCTTCCAGGATTCGGTGACGAGGGGGATTCCGTATCCGTCGACCATGTCGAAGAATATCTGCCTCTGTTCCTTCCTGGAGTTGGGGGCCTCAGTATTGTCCCAGTTGCAGAATACGAACGGGATCTCGATATCCAGGGTTCCTTTTTCCTTTTCGTCCATGACGGCTTTGAGGAGATTCCTGGAACCAGGGCCCCTTCCGGTGGAGAACCAGCCAAGCTTAAGCATAATTCCCCATTGTTCACGTTCTATATAAGTGGCTCTTTAAGTATGCGATGTGGCGGTTCCATCCTGGCTATTCATTTCACCAAGGACCGTCTTGACATCACCATATTGTATTGCTGGATTGAGTGATACCATATTTGTCGATACGAAATCCGTAAAATCATCTGCCATTTTCTTCGAAAATCAGTATAATTATTCGAAAAACGATACCAGATTTTCGTAATTAGGGAAACCAATTAATAAGTAATTCATTTAACACAGATTCATGAGGATTACTATCGTCGGCTGCGGTTCTATCGGTTCCAAATTGGCCAAGGCCGCTGATGACATGGATGAAGTCAAGAGGATCTACCTGGTGGATATCAGGAAGGATCTTGCTGACAAAGTAGCAGCAAGTCTGAAGAAGGCTATCGTAGTGGACTCCATTGAGGATGAGCTCTACCACTGCGATCTCGTCATCGAGGCATCTTCCCAGGCAGCAGCAAGGGAAATTGCACCTCGTGTCGTATCTAGAGGAGTCGACATGATGATCATGTCCGTCGGTTCTCTTGTTGATGACGAATACAGGAACGCACTGTTCCAGAAGGCAAAAGAGCACGAGGCGAAGATTTTCATTCCCACCGGAGCACTCTGCGGTGTGGACGGACTTCGTTCCGCATCCGGTGACGAGATCCTTTCCGTCACCCTCACCACTACCAAAGGGCCCAAGTCCCTCCTCGGTGTCCAGTTCCTTATCGATAACGGAATCGATGTGGAGAAGGTAACCGAGAAGACCGTCGTATACGAAGGTTCCGCCAGGGAAGCAGTCAAGATCTTCCCCAAGAACATCAACGTGGCCGCAACCGTCGCCCTCATGGGAATCGGTTTCGACAGGACCAAGGTCAAGATTATCGTCGATCCTAACACCACCAGCAACTCCCACGAGTTGAAGGTGGAGGGTAACTTCGGTACCTTTGCATCCACCACCTACAACGTTCCTTCCCCCGACAACCCCAAGACCTCTTACCTTGCGGCACTTTCCGCAATCTCCGCACTCAAGAGGATCTGCAGGAACGAGTGGTTCGGAATCTGAAACTCCACGGCCCCGTAAATCGGGGCCTTCATCAACCATTTTTATTTTCTTAACGAATATGTGGTATTATGGCAAGTTCTAGAACAGAGAGACTTATGGAAAATGCAGAGGGTCTCGATGCGATCATTATCGCCAATGACGGCGAGCCCTTCCTCGACTCATCCTTCTGGTATGTCACCGAACAGAACTCCGGATGCTTCGAGAGTTCCTATGCTGTTGTGAAGAAAGACGGTTCCATGGACGTCATCGTCAATGTTCTCGAAGAAGAGACTGCACGTACCGGAAAAGGTGATGTCAAGGTCTATCACAGCAGGGCAGACCTGGAGACCTACTTCCGCGATGCACTCAAGGGATGTCAGAACGTCGGATTCAATGTCCACAACGCCTCCTACGCCTCTGTCATGGGAATCAAGAAACTCGTCGATTTCGATTTCAAAATCACCGATGCATCCGATGCACTCGCCGCAACCTATGCAATCAAGGATGCAAAGGAGATTGAGGCCACACGTAAGGCATGCAAAATCTCCTCGCAGGTGGCCATGGAACTTCCCGGATACATTTCCGAAGGAGTGTCCGAGAAGGAGGTCGCAGCCAAGATGGACGCACGTATGAGGGAACTCGGCGGAACCGGTAACGCATTCGACACCATCGCGGCATTCGGTGCAAACGCATCACAGCCCCACTACATGCCCGGTGACTACAGGATCAAACAGCACGATGTCGCACTGTTCGATTTCGGTACCAAGTACGATCGCTACTGTTCCGATATGACCCGTACCGTGTTCCTCGGCTAACCTTCCGACATCCTGAAACGTGCATACGATGTCGTTCTCTAGGCACAGACCGCGGGAATCGAAGAATATCGTGCAGGGGCTAAGGCAAATGCTGCAGATCTTGCAGCTAGGAAGATTATTGATGAGTCCGAATTCAAGGGAACCTTTATCCACTCTTTCGGACACGGTATCGGAATGGATGTCCACCAGCCGATTCACATCTCACCTCGTTCCGAACAGATTCTCTCTGCAGGAAACATCGTTTCCGCTGAGCCCGGAATCTACATCCCCGGAGTCGGAGGAATCAGGATCGAGGACACCATTCT
>JAKSHV010000073.1 GCA_024399225.1 archaeon
TGGAGAAACAGGCGAAAGCGCGTTTGGATAAGGTCAGGGCGGAACTTGGAAAGGTTCCCGTAGTCAATCAGATACTTTCCGAGAGACCCGATCTATTCATCCCCAACTTCGACACCAGCGATGCCATCTTCAGCGGGGAGAAGGTACTCGACCACAAGACCAAGCACCTCGTCGCACTTGCCGCGGCGGTCGCATACGGAAGCCCCTTCTGCATGCGTGCACAGATGGAGGATGCTGTCATGTTCGGAGCCACATCCGACGAGATTCTAGAAACCCTGCAGATCGCATCATATATGGGAATCACAAGGTCCCAATCACAGGCATTCAGAGTGTACGCCGACGTTTTCAATAAGAAAATAGAGCAATAATCCATGGAAACCTCCGGCGAAGATGTCAAACGGATGATGGACGACCCGCGCCGTGCCATCAGGACCATGTCGGTCCCGCTTACGGTAGCGGTGCTTATATCCTATATCCAGAACTTCGTCGACACGGTATGGTGTTCGGGACTCGGTTCCTCGGCAATATCTGCAATAACATTATCCGGGCCCACCTACTGGATCATCATCGACATAGGTATCGGTCTCGGAATCGGAGCATCCACGGCCATCTCGAGAGCATTGGGTGCGGATGACAAGGAACGTGCGAACAGCCTTGCATCGCAGACCCTCGTTCTAACATTGATCGTCTCCGTTCTTTCGATGATTATACTGTTCCTTCTCTGCGACCCTGTACTAAGATTCGTCAACGACGGGGGTGACATCTCCCTCAGCAGGAAATACGTCATACCCTACCTGTTCTGCATCATCCCTATTGTCCTTCACGGAGTCATCGTGGGAATGCTGAGGTCCGAAGGTGCAAGCAGGAAGGTCCTCCAGCTTTCGATAATCTCCACGGTGCTCAACCTCATCATCGATCCTATCCTTATCTATCCCCTCGGTCTCGGCATCACCGGTGCCGCCATGGCCACCTGCTTATCGTTCATAGTGACCACATGTATCGGAATGTACTGGTATCTCACCGGAAGCATGTATGTCAAACCTAGGTTCAAGGGATTCAGGATCAAAACCGACGAGATGAAGGACATCATGTACGTCGGAATACCCAGCATGGGGGAACTACTGGGACTGTCTATCCTGATGATCCCTCAGAACATGCTTGTGTTCCGTACCGGCGGTGACGCAGGAGTCGTTCTCGCCATGACTCCCTACAAATTCATCATCCTGACCATCATGCCCGCACAGGGCCTGGCGCAGGCCATGCTCCCTGTGACCAGTGCATTACAGGGAGCCGGCAGGATGAAGGATGCAAAAGATGGATTCCTCTACACGATCAAACTGACCACCCTAATCTGCATAGCTCTGTCCCTGTTCCTGATCGTCTTCGCAGACCCCCTGATGTACCTGTTCACGTACAGCGACGAGATGGCTGACCTTCACGACGGACTTACTCGTGTGCTCCGTATGTACGGATTCATAACCCTCTTCGCAGGGCTCAGCGAGACCTTCTCCAGTGTCCTGCAGTCCTTGAGGAAGGCCATGACTGCGACGGTTATGATCATCATCAGGGAACTCGTCTTCATCGCCATGTACTGGTATGCATCGACCATCTCGATGGAGGCAATTTACCACTCCATGGTCGCGGGAATGTTCTTCGGCCTTCTCCTTATGGGAGTGTTCGCATCCCGTGCAATCATGAAGATGAACACAAATTGTTCACAACAAAACATTTCAAATTAACTTGAAAATTCTCTTTTTATATTGGTTAGGGATTGTAGCAACCATGGTACAGATTACCGCAGACGCAGAGAAGTTCATCGACGAGCTTCTTGAGAAGAACCAGAAAGTCGGATGGGGAATCAAGGTCTACCTCTCCGGATACGCATGCTCCGGTCCTCAGTTCGGAATGTCCTTCCAGCAGGAGGCAAAAGAGGGAGAACAGGTCGACGAGACCGCCAAGAGCTTCAAGATGTTCTACGACGAAGAGACCGCCAAGGCCCTCGCCGAGTGCGTCATCGAGTTCGTTGACGACCCCAACTTCGGAACTGGTCTTTCCATCCGCAACCCCAACTTCAACGGCTGCGCCTCCTGTGGCGGCGGCTGTTCCAGCTGAAACCAAATCACTTCCGGGGATTCTTTCCCCGGTTCACCTTTTCATACAGATTCTCACTTTCAGTCATCCCTGCATTTGCTTTATATAGGGTAAAACTCTCGAAGACAACATGGAGTACGTTTCCTCCCCCTGCATAGTCCCGGACAAGGTAGAGAACCGCAGATACCAGGTCAACCTTGCCCAGAGCTGCCTCAGGGAGAACACCCTCGTCATCCTCCCCACCGGATTGGGAAAGACCGCAGTGGCACTCATGGTTGCCGCCAAGGTGATGGAGAACGGAAGGAAGGTACTCATGATGGCACCCACCAAGCCCCTTGTGGACCAGCACCACGGTTTCTTCTCCGAGATGCTTCAGGGCAAGAGCGTGGGGGAGATGAACGGTCTGATGGCTCCCGCGAAAAGGGCCAAGATCGTGGAGGAGAACGACTTCATCGTCACCACCCCGCAGACCGTCTCCAACGACCTCGACAATTCACTGTACTCTCTGAAGGAGTTCGGACTCATCATCTACGACGAGGCACACAGAGGTACCGGAAACTATGCGTACGTAAACGTGGCCACCTATGTGATGAAGGGCACCATATCCATGGGAATGACCGCTTCCCCGGGATCAGACCTCAAGAAGATCGAAGAGGTCTGCGACAATCTGGCACTTAGCAGAATCGAGGTCCGTTCCGACGACGATCCCGATGTGTCCCCCTATGTCCATGACACCTATGTGAACCGTATAACGGTCAATATGCCGAAGGATCTTCTGGATATCTCCAACGGTCTGAAGGCTATCCTCGACCACTACTTCAAAGAGCTTACCGAGCTCCATCTCACCAATCCCAACTGGCCCCCTTCGACCAAGCACATGCTCTCCATCGCGCAGACCCTCCAGATGCGTCTCGCCAGGGGAGAGAAGACCGCTTCCGTGTTCAGGGGACTCACCGTGCAGGCCATCTGCATCAAGGTCCTGCATGCCATCGACCTTGCGGAGACACAGGGCATGACCGTGCTCCGTTCCTATCTCCGTTCCATCAATGAAGATGCAGAGATCGAGAAACCCTCCAGGGCCGACAAGGAACTCACCAAGAGGGAGGATTACCTTAGAATCTGGGAACTCGCCCGCACATCCAAGGTGGAGCATCCCAAGATATCCCGTATCCTAAGCCTCATCAGCCAGCACCTTTCCAACAACCCCAACAGCAAGGTCATCGTGTTCACCCAGTACAGAGAGTCCTGCGATGTCATCGCCGAGAAGATCGGTGTGGTCCAGAACGCAAGGGTCTGCAAGCTCATCGGACAGGCCAACGGCGGTCTGAAACAGAAGGACCAGATCGGCATCCTCGACAAGTTCCGGAACGGAGAGTACAACGTCATCGTTTCCACATCCGTCGGAGAGGAAGGACTCGACATCACCTCCACCAACGCCGTGATCTTCTACGAACCTGTCCCTTCAGAGATCAGGACCATCCAAAGACGCGGAAGGACCGGAAGGAAGAACGACGGTGAAGTCTACGTCCTAATCGGCATCGGAACCATGGACGAGGTCATGGAAAACTCCGCCAAGAAGAAGGAGCAGATGATGAGGGAAAGACTCGAGACCCTCAGCAAGGGACTCAGGATCAAAAGAGGAGTGCCTTCGAACCAGAAGGGACTCTATGAGTTCTGATATAGGAGTAAACACTTCTAGGTGATATTATGCAGTTCAGCAAGCTCGCAGACATGTTCGACAGACTGGAAGCAACCAGCAGCCGTTTGGAGATGACCGACATACTGGCGGAATTCTTCAAGACAGTTGAACCCTCCGAGCTGAGACAGGTCATCTACCTGTCCGTCGGAAGACTGCACCCCGAATTCTATCCCCAGGAGCTCGGAATGGCCGACAAACTCGTTCTCAAGGCCATCGCATCCGTCTCCGGAAGGACCCAGAAGGAGGTCGACGACCTCTGGATCAAGACCGGTGACCCCGGAGAGGTCGCCGAACAGCTCATCACCAAGAAGAAGCAGATGACCCTCTTCTCCGAACCCCTTTCGTTCAAAGCCGTGGTGGAGGGGCTCACCCTCATCGAGACCGCCACCGGAAAGGATTCGCAGGACAAGAAGATGAAACACCTTGCCCGCATGATGCACGATTCCGGACCCATCGAGTCAAGATATCTCTGCAGGATCGTCACCGGAAGGATGAGGGTCGGAGCCGGCGCAATGACCATCATGGATGCTCTGGCACTTGCGTTCGCGACCAAGGAGCAGCGCCCCGACATCGAGAGGGCGTTCAACATCACCTGCGATATGGGCCTCGTTGCCGAGACCGTCGCCAAGGGCGGAATCGATGCCGTCAAGAAGATCGGTGTCACCGTCGGAAGCCCCGTAAAGGTCATGCTCGCGGAACGTCTCCGCAGCCTGCCCGACATCATGGACCGTATGGAGGGCAAATGCGCATTCGAGTACAAGTACGACGGAATGCGTGTCCAGGCACACATCAAGAAAGGCCCCAACGGATTCGTCAAATTATATTCCAGAAGACTGGAGGACCTCACCTCCAACTTCCCCGACATCGCCGATGCCCTAATGAGGCAGCTCAAAGGCGATGAGGCAATCATCGAAGGAGAATGTGTCGCATTCGAGCCCGAGACCGGTAACCTCCTTCCCTTCCAGAACGTCACCCACAGGAGGAAGAAGCACGGAATGGAACAGGCCGTCGAGGATGTTCCTGTAAGGATCTTCATGTTCGACCTCCTCTACCACGATGGCAAGGACTACACCCTCATGCCCTACAGCATGAGGCGTTCCAAACTGGAGATGTCCTTCAACGAAGCAAAGGATGGAGTTGACAAAGTAGGTTACACCACCAGGGCCATCATCTCCGACGAGGACCAGGCCCAGACATTCTTCGATCAGGCTATCGCATCCAAATGCGAGGGAATCATGGCGAAATCCCTTGAGGACATATCCATCTACCGTGCCGGTTCCAGGGGATTCCTGTGGATCCAGTACAAGAAGGATTACACCCAAGCGCTCGTGGACACCTTCGACCTCGCCGTGGTAGGTGCGTTCTACGGTATGGGAAAGAGAGCGGGAGTTTACGGTGCCCTACTCATGGCGGCCTATGACCCAGATACCGGAAAGTTCGGTACTGCCTGCAAACTCGGAACCGGTTTCGACGATGCATTCCTTGCGGCCCTTCCCGGCATGCTAGACCAGTACAAATCGGAGAAGAAACCATCCTCGGTCAACGCCGAGATGGTACCCGATGTATGGTTCGTTCCCGGAATAGTCCTCGAGGTTTCCGCCGCTGATATCAGCATCAGCCCCATCCACACTATCTCCTACGGTGCGATCAAGGAGGATGCGGGACTCGGTCTCCGTTTCCCCAGATTCACTGGACGTGTCAGAGATGACAAGACTCCAGAGCAATGTACGACCTCCGCCGAGATCATCGAGTTCTACAACCTGCAGGAAAGCAGGGATTCCGATTCATCCGAATCGGATAACGACTCCGAGTGAACATCTGGCACATAGAGAATTCCGCATACAGTGGGGAGATTCCTCCTATATTACGCGCGTACAAGACTTTATAATATAATTCGCGATGGCTCAATCATGCAGATTACCGTCGTAAATCAGAACGAGAACACCACCAGGCTCAGTCTGAAAGATGTCAACACCACCGTCATCGAGGCCGTTATCGACGGACTCAACAAGGACGCAAACGTTGATTACGCAAGGTACATCGTCGACCACCCTGACCTTACCGACCCTATGCTCGAGGTCAAGGTCAACAAAGGCACCGTCAAAGAGGCACTCCAGAAGGCAACCTCCGCTTTCGCAGAGTACTTCGCCAAAATCGACGAGTAAACCTGATTTTTCATGTCATTCAGGAAATGCACCACCGCCGAGAACGACATCGGCATGCTGTACTA
>JAKSHV010000074.1 GCA_024399225.1 archaeon
TTAGGATCCTGTTCTTAGTGATTCTAGGGTTCGAATCCCTACCCCTGCACCATTTTTCGACTAGCTGATAGGACAGTCATCAGAGATTGTCGAAGATTTTGCGGATAGGATCATCGATGGTGATGGTTCCGATCAGCTTGTGATATTTGATCGACTGGGACAATACCCAGATGAGGATGTTGATGATGCAGATTGCTTCTGCGTAGCCGAATTCGAGGCCGAATGCGAGCATGCTCAGCTGCAGTCCGAGACTAATCAGAAGAAGTATGACTGCGATAAGAGAGTAGTTTCTCCTTCCTGCTCTGAAGTCGCCGATTGTGGACAGGACCATACCGATGCAGGCGAATCCTCCGAAGGTGGATGCACAGGCTCCGTGAGGGGCCCCGTAGCTCTCGGGAATTGCTCCCACACCCATCAAGAAAACTATTCCGATGACTACCATGATTCCGCTGAGATAGAGGCAACCGCGTTCGTATTTGATGAGTCCCATTCCGAAGATGCCCCCACAGAATGCGGTTATCACACAACCATAGTTGAAGAATATGCGGGCCATGGAATCCTTTCCGACGCCCAAATCCGATAGTGCATTCCATCCGAATACCCAGTGACCGTCGATGGCGGCAGAAACGATCCAGATGGTGAAGAACACGATTGCAGTGAGGTAGCCGGCTACAATGAAAGATGGAACGACTTCCAGCGTTCCGTCGGCATTCGTCTTCCTGAACGGATTGGATATCATAATTTTGAATCGCAATGATGATTTTTAAAGAGATTGGCGAAAAAGAGGTCCGCCGGGGGTTCCGGCGGAAGTAGTTTGATTACTGAGGGATCACAGGGATCTCGTTGGGATCCTTCGCGTTGGCGAGGAGGAGCCTGAGCCTGTTCTCCTGGTTGACCTTGGATGCGCTTGCATCGTAGTCGACGGCTACCAGGTTGGCGTCGGGGTAGATCTCCCTGACCTTCTTCATGATGCCCTTCGCGACGATGTGGTTGGGCAGACATCCGAAGGGCTGGGTCAGCACGATGTTGTTGACGCCGTCGTGGATGAGCTCCATGACCTCCGCGGGGAGGAACCACCCCTCGCCCATGTCGACACCCTCGCTGATGATGCCCTCGATCATCTCGTGGCATTCATCGAAGGTGGAGAAGTTCCTGAACTGGGGGTAGTCCCTGAGGACATCCTGGACGATGTACTCGAGCTTCTGGAACTTGTTGATGAGGTAGCTGGTGACCTTGTACTTCAGCCATCCCTCGCCGTAGAGGTGGTAGCGGGCGACGTTGCCGTAGAAGCAGTAGAGCAGGAAGTTCATCAGTCCGGGTGCGCAGACCTCGGCACCGTTCTCCACGAGGAACCTCTCGAGGTTGTTGTTTCCGAGCGGGGCGCACTTCACATAGATCTCCCCGACGATTCCGACCTTGGGTTTCTTGATGTCGGAAAGTCCAATGGCCGCGAACGAATCACAGATCTTCCTGTAGTTCTGGGTCATGTACTCGGGGGTCATCTTCTTCCTGTCGGTGAGCTCTTCTGCAAGGGATGCCGTCCACCTGTCCACGAGCGCCTGGGTCTCGCCCTTCTTCAGCTCGTAGGGCTCGCACTGGTTCTTGAGATGGGTGATGAGGTCACCGTAGACGACGGCCTTGATCATCTCGGTGTAGTGCTTGAATCCGAACTTGAATCCGGGCTGCTGGTCCAGTCCCGCGAAGTTGAAGGACAGGACTGGGATGTATGCGAGGTCGGCCTTCTTCAGTGCCTTCTTCAGGAGGAACATGTAGTTGGACGCCCTGCATCCTCCTCCGGTCTGGGAGATAACGAGTGCTATCCTGTGGGTGTCGTACTTGCCGGAGAAGACCGCCCTGAGCAGTTCCCCGATGACGAGGATGGCAGGATAGCAGGTATCGTTGTGCACGAACCTGAGTCCGAACTCTGCGACGGATTTGGTATCGGTCTCCCTCAGCAGGTCGACATTGTATCCCAGGGATCCGAAGTAGCCGACTAGCATGGTGAAGTGCACACTGCACATATTGGGTACGAGGAGGGTGTAGTCCTTCTTCATCTCCTCGGTGAAGACCGCATCGCCTTTGCTGTTGTACAGCACTCCGTCCTTCTCAGTGTACGTTTCTTTCATCCAAGACCCCCTTAAGACTGCGCATACGGATCTTGACGGCACCGAGGTTGGTGATCTCGTCGATCTTGATCTGCGTGTAGAGTTTGTTCTTCTCCTCGAGGATCCTCTTGACCTCGTCGGTAGTGATTGCATCCAGTCCGCATCCGAAGGATACGAGCTGCAGGATGTCGATATTGTCATGTTCGGTGGCGAACCTCGCGGCGTTGTAGAGCCTGGAGTGGAACGTCCACTGGTTGTAGACCTTGAGGTCCTCGATCTTCTGCATAGGCAGGGAATCCTCGCTGAGCACGGCGAATCCAGTCTCGTTGGCGAGCTTGTCGATTCCGTGGCAGACCTCGGGGTCGATGTGATAGGGACGTCCGATGAACACCAGGGCGTTCATGTGGTTGTCCTCGATGTACTTCCTTACCCTGTCGCCTTCTTTGCGGACCGCGTCCTTGTACGCATAGTATTCCGCCTCGGCGTATTCCAGTGCCCTTGAGATCTCCTTCCTGGACAGTTTCCAGTCCTTGAGGGCGACCTCGAGTTCCTTCGCGAGCTGCTTGAGGTTGTTGATATTGATGTACGGGAACAGGAACCTGGTCTGTTTGAGGTCCTCGAGGTTTGCATCGAGAAGTTCTCCGTAATATGCGACCACGGGGCAGTTGTAGTTGTTGTCGCCGTATCCTTCGTCGATGTTGAAGGTCATCGAGGGATAGAAGATGATGTCTGCTCCCCTGGAGACGAGGCTCAGCATGTGTCCGTGCATGACCTTGGCGGGGTAGCAGACGGTGTCGGAGGGGATGGTGTACTGTCCCTTGGAGACCATGCTCTTGTTGGTGAATCCGGAAAGGATGACGTTGAATCCGAGTTTGTCGAAGAACGCCCTCCAGAACGGTGCGAACTCGTACATTCCGAGACAGAGGGGGAGACCGACGGTGGGTGCACCCTCCTTCTTCTCGTTCTTCATGATCTTGGTCAGAAGGTTGCGTTTGAACTCGTAGAGGTTGGGGATCTCCTTCTTTCCCTCGAGGGGCTTGCCGAAGTTGAGTCCCTTCTCACAGTTGTTTCCGGAGATGAACTGCCTTCCGTCCGCGAACTTGTTGATGTTGAGGTTGCATGCGTTTCCGCATCCGGTACACTTGACGACCTCGATCTCATGCTGGAATCCCTTGAGCTCCTCTGCGGAGATGATGGCTGATTTCTCGGGTGCACGCTCCTAGGCGTGGAGTGCGCATCCGAAAGCACCCATGAGTCCTGCTATCTTGGGTCTGATGACGTTCTTGCCGAGCTCCATTTCGAAGGCACGGAGGACGCAGTCGTTGAGGAAGGTACCTCCCTGTACGACGACGTTGTCGCCGAGTGCCTCGGCGTTGGTCTCGCGGATGACCTTGTAAAGTGCGTTCTTGACGACGGAGACGGACAGTCCTGCGGAGAGGTCCTCCACGCATGCCCCGTCCTTCTGTGCCTGTTTGACGGACGAGTTCATGAAGACGGTGCACCTGGAACCGAGGTTCACGGGGTGCTTCGCCTTGAGTCCGAGCTTTGCGAACTCCTCCACGGTGTATCCCATGGATGTCGCGAAGGTCTGCAGGAAGGAACCGCAACCGGAGGAGCATGCCTCGTTCAGGCAGATGCTGCTGATTGCCTCATGCTCGATCCTGAAGCACTTGATGTCCTGTCCGCCGATGTCGAGGATGTAGTTGACGTCGGGGTTGAAGTAGCGTGCGGAACGGTAGTGGGCAAGGGTCTCGACGAGACCTTCGTCGACCTTGAATGCCGCACGGATGAGCTCCTCTCCGTATCCGGTGACGCAGGAGGAGGCGATCTCGAATCCCTCGGGTGCGGTGTCGTAGATGACTCCGAGCTGTTCCCTGATGATGGATACGGGGTTACCCTTGTTGGGCGAGTAGTAGCTGTAGATGAGGCTGTCGTCCTCGCCGATGAGTGCGAGTTTGGTGGTGGTGCTTCCGCAGTCGATACCGAGGTAGGCCTTTCCCCTGTACTCGGAAAGGTTGCCCTCCCTGACCTGGGATTTTCCGTGTCTTGCCTTGAACTCCTCATACTCCTCATCGTTGTTGAAGAGTGCGGGGGTGGTGTTCTCGAGGGAGATCTCGGAATGTGCGTTCTCCAGCTTGGAGATGATCTCGTCGACGGTGAAGTCGGATTTCTGGGTGTTGGCGTAGATTCCGGCACCGATGGCGACGGATACGCTGGAATACTCGGGGAAGATGGCGTTACCCTCCTCGAGCTTGAGGGTCTCGATGAACCTGTGCCTGAGACCTTTGCAGAATGTGAGGGGGCCTCCGAGGAAGAGGACCCTTCCCTGGATCTTCTTTCCCTGTGCGAGTCCCGCGATGGTCTGGTTGACGATGGATTGGTAGATGCTTGCGCAGATGTCGGCCTTGTTGGCACCCTGGTTGAGAAGTGCCTGGAGATCGGTCTTTGCGAAGACACCGCATCTGCTTGCGATGGGGTAGATCTTGGTGCTCTGGAGACTGAGTTCGTCCAGTTCCTGGTTGGTGATGTTGAGCAGCGATGCCATCTGGTCGATGAAAGCTCCGGTACCTCCTGCACAGGATCCGTTCATCCTCTCGTCGACCCCGCCCTTGAAGAAGATGACCTTCGCATCCTCTCCTCCTAGCTCGACGACGCTGGAGATGTCGTTCTCGATGGTCTTCACGAGTTCGGTGGTGGCGAAGACCTCCTGCACGAAGGGGAGGTCTGTCTGGAGGGACAGTCCGAGTCCCGCGCTTCCGGAAAGCGACATTTTGATTTTGTCGCTGCCGAGCTGGTCCCTGACCTTGCGGATCTCGTTGATGACGGACTCCTTGACCTGCGCCATGTGCCTCTCATAGCAGGTGTAGACGAGTTTACCGTCCTTGATAAGTGCGAGTTTGACGGTGGTGGAACCGACGTCGACACCCAAGCATGTGCCGGTCGAATCGAAAATCGTAATGTCTCCCATCATTGCAACCAATGATGTCAATCATCGCGCGATGATATATAGGCTTGATGACAGGGATTTACGACAATCGACGTAACAAGCCATTTTAACCATAATGAGACATCTTGGCACATCGGTGATTCGCAATGGCACAGACCGCAGTCGTAACAGGAGCTTCCAACGGTATCGGACTAGAACTTTCCAAGATCCTCGCTAGGGAAGGCTACGACCTTGTCCTGGCGGCCCGTTCCACCGACAAGCTGGAGAGACTGCGCGACGAGATACTGTCGATTCACAACGTGAACATCACCGTCGTGACCGCCGACCTCACCCTCGAGGAAGACCGTCTGAAGCTTATGGACTCCGTCCCCGGGGACATCGACATCCTGGTCAACAACGCGGGATTCGGAGACTACGGACTGTATGCCGAATGCGACTGGAAGAAGCAGGAGAGGATGGTCAACCTGAATGTGCTGGCACTTTCTCATCTGACCCACATGGTCCTCCCCAGAATGATCGCGAGAAAGAGCGGAAGGATCCTCAACGTAGGTTCCGTCGCATCCTTCCAGCCCGGACCCCTCATGTCCACCTACTACGCAACCAAAGCATATGTTCTCTCCATGACCGAGGCATTGTCCGTGGAACTGAAGGGAACAGGTGTCACCATCACCGCGCTCTGTCCCGGACCCGTCAACACCGGATTCACCGAGGCCGCCAACGTAGTTGGGGTCAGTCTTTTCAAGAAGTCCTCCGGTGCCGATGCACGCGATGTTGCGGAGATCGGATACCGTGCGATGATGAAGGGAAAGGTCATCGCCATCAACAGGTTCGTCCTGAAACTGCTGGTCGTATGCGAGAAGATACTTCCCAGGTCCATGGTCAGGAAGATCGTGTACAATATCCAGTCCAAGAGGGA
>JAKSHV010000075.1 GCA_024399225.1 archaeon
CTTCTTGGCGAAATAATTGGAATAGATATCGGGGTGTCCGCCGTTGATGACCTCGAATCCCTCGATGGGAAGCTCGAGGATCTTCTCCTGCATTCCGTCCACGTGGACGGAGAAGGGATGGGGTGCGATGGCGATGCCGCCCTGTTCATGGATGATGTCGACGGTCTCCTCGGGAGAAAGGAACTTCTTGGGTTTCTCGGTGAGCCAAAGTCCGATGACCTCTCCGTTGTCGGTCATGACCTCGTCACCGACGATGATATCGATGTCGTCGAACTGTTTCGCGTACTTCTGTGCGCGGAAACCTCCGGCAACCTCGTTGTGGTCGGTGATGCAAAGAACGCTCATGCCGTTCTTCCTCGCGAGATCGACCTGCACTTCGGGGTCGATGACTGATTCCGGGAAGCGGAGCGGTCCGAGCTTGGAGTTGTAGCCGGAGTAATCCGTGTGGATATGCGTGTCGGCCTTTCCCATCTCATCCATGTGTGGTGGATTGGGTTTACCTTTAAAAGTATCTCCCTATGATTGGGCGTCTTGTCAAATTCTTCATTATGGTTTCTGAATCATTATGATGAATGATTTGTTTCAATTAATGAAATTGTCAGGGCTTGTATTTTTTTACAGCCTCGACAATGCGTTCAGCCTGGGTGAATGCTTTATTCATCTGCTCAACAGATGGAACAACTGAGTTATACCTTGATGAAGTGGCATAATCGGTAAGGGCAGTAGCTTCTTCGAACAGCTCTTCTGCCATGTTGGACTCAGGGAACATTGCCAACAGAGTCATTATGTTGTGGCGAGTGGGGTATTCGATACCAATTTCATTTAATCTCGCTTTAATCATTTTTTCAGCATATTGCTGGAGATGGAAACAGATGACTGTGGTCAACTCATCATCTTCTCTACGGAGTATTTCTGCTGCAAGATAGTCTTCTTCTGCTCTTGCAATAAGGGACTCCCTGTTTTCAGGCTGTGCCATAAATAACCCTGCCTGTATTGAGTACTTCGGAGATTATTGATCCTTTTTTTGTTTTTCCTTCCTCGATTTCTGCAGGAGTGAAGGCTAATATGTCAATGGGGATAGTGGTGACCCCAATGCATTTCCTTACCGCGAGAGTTCTCTCATAATACGACATATCAGTATCTAAGACAACCATCAGGTCCAGGTCACTATCCTCAGTAGCTGTGCCTTTGGCAACGGAACCGAATACAAATATTGCCTTAGGATTCAATCCTTGAGAGATTCTCTCAACGAATTCCTTCAGTTTATCCTCGAAGACCATTATTACACATATTGTATAATAAATATAAAATGCTGTATTTTTGGACTGGAAAGACGTCGCATTGGTGTTCATGATCTTTTACAAAACGTGATGCTGCAAGTGAGTTAGCTGTGATTGGTTCTACAAAGTCTGTGAGGGTCTTGATTTACTTGGGAGTTTTCATATGGGGATTATCGCCATATTGGAAACAGTCCGCCAAATCTGGTGCCATGTTTGGTATTCTCTCAAGTCTCCTTGGTGTGATAAATAGTTTCTGAGAATTTAGTGCATCTGTCATTCTGTACAAACGAACAGAAGCATGAGGTGATACGAATCAAATGTACCTGAATATTATAATTATTGGATAATCTACTTAACCTCATTTGAATGTGTTATATTAATGTATAATTAATTCGGAACTAATTAGACAAATGTCTAAAGAATTAAATATGAATCCAATAATTGTCCATCGACCCGATTGGGTTGATATGAGTTGAGTAATATGTTCAAGTGTACTACAGAGTAGTTGTTTGGTGTTGCATCGGTTCTTGCCATCGCAGCCCTCATGATCGTGTTTTTTGCAGATGGCGTGTCAGCCGAACCCGAGGGATATCTCACGCCTGTCGCCAACAGCGGTGATATCGCATGGATTCTCGTGGCATCCGTACTTGTGTTCGCCATGGTTCCCGGAGTCGCATTCTTTTACGGAGGAATGCTCAGGAAGCAGAGCATGACTGCCACCATGGTCCAGTGCCTCATAGCTACCGGAATCATGACCCTCTCCTGGGTCATCTGCGGATATTCCCTCGCATTCGGTTCCGACGGATTCATCATCGGAAACCTCGACCATCTCTTCATGTCCGGTGTCATCGAGGATGCCACCGCGGGAGAGATCAACGAACTGGAATTCGCAATGTTCCAGATGATGTTCGCAATGGTCACCGCATGCGTCGTTATCGGTGCCTGTGCCGAGCGTGTGAGGTTCACCGCACTCGCCTGGTTCCTCGTCTTCTGGGGAGTATTTGTCTACACCCCTATGGCACACTGGGTATGGGGAGGAGGATTCTTCGACCAGCTGTTCACCGTACGTGACTTCGCAGGAGGAACCGTCGTCCACATCTGCGCGGGAACCACCGGTCTCGCACTGATCGCCTTCGTAGGTGCAAGGAACAAGAGCGTCCGTAAGGCAAGGGCACACAGCATCCCCCTGGCGTTCCTCGGAGCCATGCTCCTTTGGGTCGGATGGTTCGGATTCAATGGTGGATCAGGTCTCCTTGCAAACGGTCAGACCATCCACGTCTGCTTCGTCACTATGCTCGCAAGCGCCGCAGGTCTGATCGCATGGACCGTCTGCCAGTATGTAACCACTGGCAAGGTCGGTGCACTCGGACTCATCACCGGAGGTATCGCAGGGCTCGTCGCAATCACTCCGGGTTGCGCATATGTCTCGGTGGCAGCAGCTTCCTTCATCGGAAACGTCGGATCCCTCCTCTGTTTCTTCGCCGTAAGGTTCATCCACAGCAGGTGCAGGTTCGATGATGCACTCGATGTCTTCGGAGTCCACGGTGTCGGCGGAATCTGGGGAGCCATCGCGGTAGGTATCTTCGCAGAGGCACAGTACACGGGATCAATGGACGGACTCATCTACGTAGATGGTCCCGCAGGAATCATCTTCGGCGAGTTCGACCTCCTTATCGGTCAGATCGCATCTGTCGCACTCACCCTCGTGTTCTGCTTCGTAGTATCATATGCAATCATCTGGGTCATCTCCAAGTTCATGCCCGTCAGGGTCAGCGAGATGGAGGAGATCATCGGCCAGGACATCGTGGAGCACGGAGAGCCCTCCTACAACCAGTGAGGTGAGAATGATGAAGATGATAGTTGCAATCATCAGACCCGAGAAGTACGAGGATGTGAAGGTCGCCCTAAAGGAAAACGGGATCATGGGAATGACCTTCACCCACGTGACCGGACGCGGAGAGCAGGCAGGAATCAAGTTCACCAGCAGGGTGGGCGAATTCGTTGTCGACGAGATCGACAAGGTGAAGTTCGAGATCGTTCTCGAATCAGATTCCGATGCCGACGTCGCGGTAGAACTCATACGCAGGTACGGTTGCACACAGCATTCCGGAGACGGAAGGATCTTCGTTCTGCCTGTGGAAAGTTCCTACAAGATCAGCGATTACATATCGCAGTAAACAATTTGGCGGGGGTTCGCCCCCGTCTACAACAAATCCAGAATCCAAAAAGGAGTTTATACAGTATTCATAGGGCACTATGCACCCTAGCGGGGCTACCGATAACGACTGTGTTCGGTGGAACATCCTTGGTATGTATATTCCAGTTCCTCTTATTCTCAACAAGTGCATAATTGTAGGCGATAAATCTCTAAAACTGCAAACTGGTTTCCAGTCACAAGTGGAATTCTTGGAAAGTCAGTGGCGAACTCAAGCATTAATGAATCGGACCTTATTCGGAATCGCCCTTTATCGCCTTACACTTTTCAACCAATTCAGGAATGTCTTTTTCGATGACAGTCCATATGATTGCTTGATCAACGGATTCATATCCATGGCATACTACATCACGCAAACCTGCGATTTTCTTCCAATATTTGTCCGAATACCGATTCCCAAAGGAATCTCTGAGATGTTTGACCACTTCTCCGATTTGGAGAAGGCAAAAGGTAACTGCTCTTTGGTAACGTTCATTTTCAAGGAATTCTTCTGAGTCGCCGAAGAATTCGATGTCACTCTGGATTTTTCCGCAATAATCTAAGATGGTATCAAGGTACTCTGCTTCAAGCTTCATAGAGTAGCACCATGTCTTGTTCGATGGTTTTTCTAAATCTTTCACTTAGACCGCGTTCAGAAATGACATCAACATCGGAATCTAAGTATTCATTCATATCGATTCTGAATCCACTGAGATCCAAAAGGCTGTTCTCGGAAGAAGGGAGCACACAGAAATCATAATCGCTGGATTCCTTACCGTCCCCTCTAGCTCTGGATCCGAAAAGACTGACACGCAGGAATCCGTAGTCTTTTGCAAAACGGGATACTGCGACAGATAGTTCGTTGAAATCCGTCCTACCAGAGTGAGCCATAGGTGTTTATTGATTTTGAAGTATATTATTTTGGGGTTTTGCTGAATGTGGTAATCAGCTAAAGTGACGAGGCATTAGATCATATACATTTTGCTAATAAGGGGGCTGCAGGCACATATTTCCATATCTGCATTTTCGATTCGTCATAGAACCTGAAATATGTGCCTGGGTATTGAAGGGTTTACTGGTCCTTGGCCTTGGTCTTGTTCTGATCGAGGTCGTCGGGATAGTAGTACTCGCCTGCGGCCTTCTGGGTCCTGTCGAGGTTGGAGTCCTCCTTGTTGATCCTGGGCCTGTGGGTGTCTCCGTCCCTCCTGAAGGTGATGTCGACGGCCTTGAGGAACTTGTTCATTCCCTCCCTCATCTTGAAGGGTCCCTCGGCGATACCGTGGGAACCGGGCTCTCCGCCGAAGACCATGATGGAATCCGCGACCATGTCGATGAAGTAGATGTCGTGGTCGACGATCATGGCGGACCTTCCGCTCTTGTCCATCATCCTGGAGATGCACCTTGCGGCCTGCATCCTCTGGTTCGAATCCAGGTATGCGGAGGGCTCGTCGAGAAGGTAGATATCGGCTTCCTCTGCAAGGCATCCCGCGATGGCGACCCTCTGGAGCTCTCCTCCGGACAGGGTGGTCATCTTCTTCTCCATGAGGAACTTGATCGCAAGGGGCTCCAGGACCTCGGTCTCGAAGATGTTGGAGGTAACTGCCTCGAAGTTCTTGGCGTAGAGGTAGTCCTGTACGGTTCCGTCGAAGTCGTGGGAGATGTACTGGGGCTTGTAAGCGACCTTCATGACTCCGTTGACGCATCCCTTGTCGGGCTTGATCTCGCCTGCGAGCATCTTGACGAAGGTGGTCTTACCGGTTGCGTTGGGTCCGACGATACCGACGGACTCTCCGATCTTCACGTTACCGCTGTTGACGTCGAGCTTGAACTCTCCGAAGTCCTTGTAGACCGCTTCGAAATCGATGAGCTCGGGGGTGTCCCATTCTCCGGGGGGTGCCATGAGGTCGAACTCGATGGCCTTGTCCCTGAACCTGATGTTCTCCTCGGGAAGGTATCCGTTGAGGTATGCGTTGATGGCGACCCTGACCTGCCTTGCCTTGGTGAACACTCCGTATGCTCCCTCGGAACCGTAGACGAGGTTGACGTTCTCGGCGAGGTAGTCGAGGATGGCGAGGTCGTGCTCGATGACGATGACGTACTTGTCGGCGGTGGCGAGCTGCATGATGATGCGTGCCATCTTGACACGCTGGAAGATATCGAGGTAGGAGGTGGGCTCGTCGAAGAAGTAGATGTCGGCGTCCTTCATGAAGGTGGCAGCCATGGCGACCCTCTGAAGCTCTCCTCCGGAAAGCTTGGTGATGTCCCTGTCGATGACCTGCTCGAGACCGAAGAGCTTGGCGGCCTCGTCGACGGTCATCCTCTCGGCGCTCTTGGAGAGCAGGTCCCTGACGACACCCTTGGTGGTCTTGGGCAGGAGGTCGACGTACTGGGGCTTGTAGGCCACCTTGATCTTTCCGTCGTACACGGCCTTCATGTAGTCGTGCATCTCGGTTCCCTTGAAGTA
>JAKSHV010000076.1 GCA_024399225.1 archaeon
CTGCGGGGTGCTGTACATCGATCTCCTTGAGGATGGTTACACCGTCGTTGGTGATAACGACGTCACCGATGGAGTTGACCATCATCTTGTCCATTCCCTTGGGTCCGAGGGTGGACCTGACGGCGGATGCGACTGCCTTTGCGGCATCGATGTTGTTGAACTGTGCTTCTTTGTCCTTGCTCCTCTGAGTTCCCTCTTTGAAGACAATGATGGGCTGGTTTCCGTTTCCGTACATTGGTATCTCTCCAATTTTAATGAGTATCGTTACGTTTGTTCTTCTATATAACCTTGTCTCAACCGACGGTTACATATCTACTTGCTATTTTGACACTGGCCATATGCCTATAAGTTATATTGGAAATCGAAGTCAGTATTTGCCGAAGACGTCTCTGACCTCTACTCCTGCGGATGTCAGGAGGGACCTTATCTTCACCAATGCTGAAGGGGAGTTGCTTATGTGCATGCGGTCGAGACGGGCCATGAGCTGAGGGCGCATGTTGACCGGGTCCAATGCGGCCCTCTTCACACCGGTCGATACTATTGCATCGCAGAACTCCTTCTCATGTCCCTCGAGGTGGTCCATGATCGGTGCGATGAGGGCATAGGTGTTGACACCCGCCTCGGTGAGTTCCTTCAGGGCCTTCAGACGCCTCTCGGGCAGGGGTGCTCCGGGCTCGGTCATCTTCGCCCTGCGCTCATCCAATCCCGTAAGGGTTACGGCCACCTGCCCTTCAAAATGCGTGAGAAGCTCCGTGTCCCTCAGGATGAGGTCGGACTTGGTGTGCATGTGGATCGGATATCCCTTGCCCTCGAGGAACTCCAGACACTGCCTTGTCAGACCGAACCTCTTCTCAGCCGCCTGATACGGGTCTGTCACCGTTCCGATGCCGATGGTCCCCGACAGGCCGGGAAGCTCCTTGGCGAGACGTTCGACGATGTTCGTCTTGACCTTCACCACCCTCCAGTTCCTCCAATCTGAATGGGTGACCTCGGGAGCATAGCAGTAGATGCATCCGTGCTCGCAGCCGCCGTAGGGGTTCAGGTTGTAGTCCATCTCCGGAAGACCCGATGGTGCCAATGCCCTCTTGCAGGTTATGATGTCATAAATTCCGTCCCAGGCCTCGACGTTGTCGAACTCTATGAGTCCCCTCGCCACATCGCCGGTCCACCTCTCGAGGTTGGTCATTCGTCCTCCCCCTGGATGCGTATCTGGGTCTGTTCGACGTCTTCGGGATCGTCATGCAGGTTGGATGCCGCGGGACCGTAGAAATCCTCGATCCTCCTCTGGGTTAGGAAGTCTGTGAGTACGCCTGAGTTCTTGATCCACACATCGCGTTTGAGATCCATCTTGGAATCGAGGAACGTTAGCACCTTCTCCATCGAATCGAACTTCAGAGGTTCGGTCGTCAGAGCCATCCTTACGTTCTCCCTGACGTTCCATACACCGACGGGCATGACGTATCCTTCATGGGCCTCCCTGCAGATGACGGCCCCCGCGGTGCGGTGCTCCCTCTCGAGAAGTTCGTTCACCGCCATCCTCGATGCGTAGTAGCATCCTCCGATGTGGGCATACTCGGTCCTGCTGTCGAAGAACTCGCAGTCGTTGATGATGGAGATGCCGTTTCCATCGGGTGACCACTGGGTAGGGTTCCAGGAGGTTCCGGGATACCAGGCCTCGATTAGCTCGAAACGCCATGTGGTGGGCATCATGATGATCGCCCACCTGTTGTCCAGCTGTTCCCAGTAGTAAACTCTGTACTCGTCGATGGTGGGATAGAAACGTGTCCTTTTCAGGTAGTCCTTTCCGATGATGTCGTCGACGGCGGTGATGCTCCGCCTGGTGGGCGCGAACCTCCTTCTCTTGTCGACGGCCATGGTGCCCACCGAGAAGGCCTTCTGTATCTCGGAGATGAGGGTTCCGTTGTTGTATGCCTCGAGGACCGCCTTGGTGGCGTTGAGGTCCACATCGTAGTAGTTCTTCTCGAGATTGTGCTCCCATCTTCCGTTGCTCTTGCGGAGACCCTCGAGACGTGCGGCGGGACCGAAGGGCTGGATGTCATCGTCAAGGACAATGCGTCCGTGCGGACGTTCCCTGAAGTTCGCTTCGACGTCCACGGGCTTCTCGGTAAGAGCGATCTCCTGAACTTCGGTAACGATTTTGCCCGATTTCCTGAAGTCGGTGGCATCGATGGCGTACTTTCCCCTTACGAGACGGTACCTCATGTCCACGATGTCGTCGATGGATTTTCCTATCCACCTTTCCGGCTGGTCCATGATGGAGGTGTCTCCGAACTCTCCAGGAACGAGGGGTCCGATATCGATCTTCGGATAGCCGTACCTTCCGACAAAGACTGCGGGAGGACTGCTTCCGGCAAGGTCTTTCATGTCCACGAGGGGCATGGTCTTGGACCTGGAATAGAACTTGATCATGAGCGGGCAGCGCTCTTTTCCGCACAGACGGTGCGCACCCTTGCAGATGACACATAGGCCGTTCTTCTTCACGGGAAGTTTCGTGACGGATTCAGCCTCGAAGGTCGTCTGCGACATAGTAACCCCATGGAAGAATACAGATAAAGGATGAAGCGTGAACCAACTGGCCGAAGCCGAGTGCAAGAGGATTGGTTCACACTCTGAGGGGATATTGGACTTTTGAGTACTTAAAAGTGCACATTGATTTTTGCAAAATCCAACCAATTCCGAAGATAATTACTCATTTTTGACAGAATTGTTTTAATATAAAACAAAAAGAGTGGTAACTACGTGTAAATTAGTTACACTGCGTCAGAGAACGTTTCATCAGGCGGAACCGCGCGTACGAATGAGATAATCCACCTTCATTCCCTCACGCAGACCGGTCCTGCTGACAGTGAGACGTTCGATACCGAATGACCTCATTATCTGGTCCAGGACCACGCCGCCGCCGATGACGATGTCGGCACGTTTGGGACTGACCTTGGGAATGTTCGACCTCTCTTCGATAGTGAGTGAGCACATGAGCTTCATGAGTTCCGCCAGCTCGCTGTGGAGAACATAAGAGGTGTCTTCGTCTCCCCTCATTCCGGCACATCCCTCGGCTACGGCCTCGATGGTTCCCGAGGATCCGAACACCTTAATGAAATTGCCACGGACTGCATCTGCAGCATCGGAACATATGTCGGATACGATCTTCCTGAGGGTGTTGTACATCTCTTCGGTCACTACTCCGCTCTGGTCGATTCCTGAACCGAATGCCATACGGATCGCACCAAGTGCCAGACTGTCCAAATAGATGTCCTTGGTTCCGTCTGTGAGAGCAATCTCGGTACTGCCTCCTCCGATATCGACACACAATGTAGGGACATCACAGCAGGGCCCTGCTACACCGAGTCTGGTTATGCGTGCTTCCTCGGGACCGGATATAATGTTAAGTTTAATTCCGTATTTCGAGGCGATGTCGATGATGTCGGAACCGTTCGGGGCTTCCCTGGCGGCGGAGGTTGCCATGGCGACGAACACCTCGGCACCATGCTTATCGGCCTTCTCCCTGAACTTGGCGAACACATGGTCGACCTTGGAAAGGGTTGCCTCATCGAGGAAACCGGTGTCATAGAGGCTTTTTCCCAGACGGATGGTCTCCTTTCTGGAATAGACGGTCTCGCCTTCGGGATTCTGAGAGAAATCAACCACGATCATGTGGAAGGAATTGGTACCTGCGTCGATGAATGCGACACGGTCAGACATGCCAGACTCCCCTGTTCTCCATGAACCATTCCTGGGAGCGGAGCCTCTCCTCTCCGGACTTCCTCTTGCGGCGGACATAGGTTCCGTCGCTCTTGAGCACCCAGGATTTCACGTTGTCCGCGAGACAGGTGTTGAGGATCGTGTCCCTGATGGCGACCATCATATCGGGATCTAGGATGGGGAAAAGGGTCTCCACCCTTGCGATGAGATTGCGGGGCATCATGTCGGATGAACCGAGGTACATCTTGGGATCTCCTGCGTTGGCGAAGTAGTAGATCCTTGCATGTTCCAGATATCTGTCGACGATGCTTGTGACGGTGATGTTATCGGATACTCCCTTGACTCCTGGACGGAGACAGCAGAGTCCGCGGATGTTGAGGTCGATCTTCACTCCGGCGATGGATGCGGCATAGAGTTCGGCGATGATGTCGGAGTCGATGAGTCCGTTCGCCTTCATCGCGATGTATGCCTTCTGACCGTTCCTTGCGTTCTCGGCCTCGTTGCGGATCATGCTGATCAGTGAAGTTTTGAGGGTAAGCGGTGCGACGAGCAGATGCTTGTAGTCCCTGGGCCCGAAATATCCGGTAAGAACGTTGAACAGTTCGCCGACATCCTCTCCGATATCCTGGTTCGCGGTCAGGTATGAGATGTCGGAATACTGCTTGGCGGTGCTTTCGTTGTAGTTTCCGGAACTCATGTGGGTGTATCTCACGAGGTGGTCCTTCTCGAGCCTGACCACCTGGAGAAGCTTGGAATGGACCTTCAGGTTCACGGGACCGTAGACCACGTGGACACCGATCTTCTCGAGTTCCTTCGCGATGGCGATGTTGTTGACCTCGTCGAACTTCGCCCTCAGCTCCATCAGGACGGAGACGGCCTTTCCGTTCTCCTTGGCCCTCATGAGCTGGCGGATGATCTCCTGGTGCTTTCCGATCCTGTATAGGCATATCTTGATGGACTGGACGTTGGGATCCTCGGCGGATTCGCGAAGTGCCCTGAGAACCACGTCGAACGATTCGTAGGGGTGGAACACGATCCAATCCTTTGCCTTGATCGCATCGAAGAGATTGGGAGAATCGTTCAGTTCCTGGGGGACGACGGGAGTATAGGGTTTCTCCTTCAACGAAGGAAGATTGAGTCCTGCGATCTCCCACAGGTCGGTGAGCATCATTCCCTTGTCGGATGCACGGGTGACCTGGTTCTCCAGGAGCTTGAGGTTCTTGGCGAAGACGGTGACGAGATCCACGGGCATGGTGTCCTCGACGACCATCCTGACGGGGAATCCGATATCCCTCGAATCGAGAGCGTCCTCGACGGCTGACATAAGGTCCACAGCCTCGTCGATGGTCACCTTGACGTCGGCGTTACGGGTAATGCGGAACTTGTAGCAACCGATGATCTCGAGATCGGGGAAGAGGGCCTGGATATTGTCCTTGACGATGTTCTCGAGAAGGACGAACTGCTTCTTCTTTCCCTCGGAGGGGATCTTGACGAAACGGGGCAGGATGCCGACGGGGACCTTGACCCTTGCGAAGAGGATCTCCTCCCCGCGTCTCATCTTGACGGAGAGGTTGAGCGAGTTGCTGGATATGAACGGAAAAGGATGTGAGATATCAAGTGCCAGAGGTGTGAGGAGCGGATGGACCCTCTCCTTGTAGTAATCGTCTACCCACATCTTCTGCTTGGGATCGAGGGCGGACACGGAAAGGACGGAGATACCTTCCTTGTTGAGGGCGGATTCGAGATCGCTCCAGCAGTCCTCGTATCCGTCGGTGAGACTGCTGACGCTCTGATTGATGAGACCGATGATCTCGTTCTTGTCGTCGAAGGAATCGGGGCCGAGGTTCAGCCTCTCGTCCACGGGGGACGAGAGGAGACCGGGCATACGGATCATGAAGAACTCATCCATGTTGCCGTAGCAGATGGCCATGAACTTGACCCGCTCTAGAACGGGGTTCGATTTGTCCATAGCCTCTTCGAGGCAGCGTCTGTTGAACGCCAGCCAGGAGAGTTCCCTGTTGATGTACAGCCTGCGGTCGTATAGATCGGTCTTTTCCTTCTTCGCCATATCGGCCTCAGTTCCTGCCGAACCTGATGTCTACGGACATTCCGTGTGCGTGGAGTCCTTCGACGTCGGCAAGGGTGGTGATGGTTCCGGAGAGTGCGTCGAGACCATCCTTGGTAAGCATCTGAACGG
>JAKSHV010000077.1 GCA_024399225.1 archaeon
CATCTCGGACATTCCGGTGAGGATGGTGGTGACGTTGGGAAGTGACTGCAGGAAGCGGAATGCGATCTCCACGGGAGTGATTCCGGGACGGAGTGCCTGCATCTTCGCAAGGTTGGCCTCATCCATCTTTGCAAGGGAACCTCCGCGGAGGGGTTCCATGACCCAGACGGGGATATTGTATCTGTTGAGGAGCTCCATCTTGCCCCTTGCGTTCTGGAAGTCGTAGTCAAGATAGTTGAGCTGGATCATTCCGAACTCGAGGTATTTGCCGTATTTCTCGAGAAGCCTTGCAACGGTCTCCTTGCTTCCGTGGGCGGAGAATCCGAGGTGCTTGATACGACCCTTCTTGACCTGCTCGAGGAAGAAGGAAACAGCACCGTATTTGCAGTCGTCGAGATAGTATTCGATGTTGAGCTCGCAGACGTTGTGAAGTAGGTAGAAGTCGAAGTATTCCACTCCGCACTTCTCGAGCTGTTTCTCGAAGATCTCCTCGATTTTTGTGAAGTAGGATACGTCGTAGCTCGGGAACTTGGTGGCAAGGTAGAAGGACTCGCGGGGGTGTTTGGCGAGACATTTTCCTAGAACGATCTCGGACTGTCCTCCGTGGTATCCCCAAGCGGTGTCGAAGTAGTTGATTCCTGCTTCGAAGGCCCTGTCCACAAGTTCCTGGGTCTTCTGTTCGTCGATCTCCGAATCCTTGCCGGTTGTGGGCAGGCGCATAGCTCCAAAAGCGAGTGCTGAGATGTCGAGGTCTTTGAATTTCCTGTAGATCATGGGGAATCACCTGTGGTCGATTCATTCTCCCCAGGGCTTGAAAAGATGCTGTTTGATGCCTGCCTGGGAAATGCAGCGTCCGACGACGAAATCGACCATTTCGCCGACGGTCTGGGGTTTGGGATAGAAGCCCGGATTCGCATCCATGATGACGACTCCGAGTCTGGCGAGTTTGAGCTCGTTCTCCAGCATGATGGCGCTCTTGGGAGTCTCCCTGGTGACGAGGACGATCTTCCTCTGTTCCTTGAGGGCGCACATGAATGTCCTGGAGATGAGATTGTCACCGAGTCCGCATGCGAACTTCGCAACGGAGGATTCGGTGCAGGGGATAACGTAAAGGATGTCGTAATCGAACGAACCGGAGGCTATGGGGGCGAAGAAATCCTCATCGTCGTAGACGGCGTCGGCCATCTTCTCAACCTGTTCCACGGAGTACTGGGTCTCCTCGGGGATGATGGCCTTTGCGGTTTTTGACATGACGAGGATCTTCTCTCCGGGAAGCTCCTGGAGGAGCCTGATGCCGTAGATGGCACCGGAGGCTCCGGTCATTGCGATCACTGACTTCAACGGAATCACTTCAGCCTAACGGTCTCAAGATTCTGAGGAGCGACGGTCTGGATCTTGTATTTCTGGTAGATGGAAGATGCAAGGTCGGAACACTTCCTGTCCTCACCGTGACCGATGATGATCTTGTCGGGCTTGGGTTCCATGGTTCCGATGTACTTCATCATCTGCTTCCTGTCGGAGTGACCGGAGAATCCGTCGACGGTCTCACGGTTCATCTTGATCTGCACGGTGACCTGCTTGCCCTTGTAAGGCAGGGTGATCTCGGACCTTCCCCTCTGGATGGTCCTACCGATACTGTTCTCGGACTGATATCCTACGAAGAGGAGCCAGTTGTCGGGATTGTCTGCCCACTCGCGGAAGTACTCGAGGACGGGTCCTCCGGACATCATACCGCCGGTCGCGAGTACGATGCAGGGCTCGGGCGAGTGGCAGATCTCCTCACGCATGTTGGCGGTGGTGACCTTCTTGAAGCAGGGTGCGAGGAAGGGGTTGTTGTTCTTCTGGAAGATCTCGGTCCTCAGGGTGCTGTTGAGGTACTCGGGATATGCGGTGTGGACTGCGGTGGCCTCCCAGATCATACCGTCGAGGTAGACGGGCAGGTTGGGGATGGCCTCGGTCCTGATGAGCTCCTCGATGACGAGCATGACCTCCTGGGAACGTCCGACTGCGAAGACGGGGATGAGGATCTTACCGCCGTGTGCGGTAGCCTCCTTGATGTACTCTCCGAGCTGTTCGGATGCATCCTTCCTGGAGGGCTGCATGTCGTTGTGTCCTCCGTAGGTGGACTCGATGACGAGGGTCTCGCACCTGGGGAACTTGTTGACCGCGGGGTTGAAGAGCCAGGTCTTCTCGTACTTGGTATCTCCTGTGAATGCGATGTTGTGGAGCCCCTCGCCGATGTGGAAGTGGGCGATGGCGGATCCTAGAATGTGTCCCGCATTGTGGAAGGTGAGCCTGATATCGGGGGTGATATCGGTGGTCTCGTTGTATTTGATGGGAATAGTGTGAAGGATCTCCTTCTTGACGTCTGCGTCGGAGTAGAGGTTCTTCTTGGCCTCTCCGAAGGCGAGCTTGATGTTGTCGAGCTGGAGAAGTGCCATGAGGTCCCGGGTAGGCGCGGTACAGTAGACGGGTCCGTCGTATCCGTACCTGAAAAGTGCGGGAAGGGTTCCGCAGTGGTCCAAGTGGGCGTGGGTGATGACGACCGCATCGATCTTGCCGATCTCCGCCTCGGGGATCGCGAAATAAGGTGTTGCGTCGGATCCGGGGTCGAGTCCGCAGTCGATGAGGATACGGCTGTTCCTGGTGGCGAGAAGGGAAGCCGACCTTCCTACCTGCCTGAAACCTCCCATGGTGGTAACCCTGACCCACTGCTCTCCGTCGACGACGGGACGTACAAGGTCCTTTGCGACCTTCTTGAGCATCTTGCTCCTTTCGTCCGCCTCGTGTCTGAGGTATCCTCTGACGTCGGAGATGGTCCTGGAGGGGATCGGAGGGGAACGGATCACCTTGACATTCCATCCTGTCTCCTTCTTGAGGGAGTTGAGAAGCTCTCCCTCGTTTCCTACGACCTCGTTGGGGTTGATTGCCTCGACGATCGCCTCTCCGGTATCCTCCTTGAAGTTGATGTCGGTGATGTTGGCGGAATCGGGGATAAGCTTGCGGATCTTCTTCTCCACCTCATCCATGTCGGCGAGCATACTGGGGTCGGGTCTGATGTCGACCCTTCTCCTGATGGTCTGTGCGATGGTACGGGGGAGGTTGAGATCTCCGGAGAATTCATCGTAGTTGGAAACGTAGATAACAACAAGTGATGCCTCGAACTCGATCTTCGAGATATTCATGTTGGCTGGGACAAGGCCCTGAACCTGAGTCCTCAGGTTGTCGAACAGTCTGTCTGGATTCATATTATCGGCTTCTTAATAGTATGAAAAGGAAGTGGTTTGGGAAGAGGTTTCGATTGATTGTGATTTTCGGCTCAGTTGGGGTACTTGAAACCGAGTTTCTCGAGCCTAACCTTGATCTCGTCCTTGCTGATCCACTCGTATCCCTTGGGGCCGATGTACATGACGAGCATTCCGTCACCGGAGTAGACGTCCCTGTGCCTGGATGCGTTGAGTGCGGAAACAGCGACATCGATTGCCTGGTCCTTGGTCATGTCGGGCTTGTAGAGGGTCTCGAGGGCTCCGTATGCTGCGATGGATCCGGAACCGGAAGAGGAGTAGTTGTCTTCGATGACTCCTCCTGCCATGTCGACGCTGAAGATGTGTCCACCGGTCTTGTCATATCCTCCGACAAGGGGTGCGACGTAGAATCCGTTGCGGATGACGGCTCCCATAAGGGTGGCTGCGGTCTGGACGGACATGGGTGCTCCTTTCTGCATCCTGTACTTTGCGATCTCGGTGGTCATGTACCTGACCATGAGCTGTGCGTCTCCGACTCCTCCTGCGATGGTCATACCGAGGTTGTCAGCGATGGGGAACAGTTTCTGGACATTGCTGTTTGCAATGAGGTTTCCCATGGTTGCCCTCTGGTCAGTGGCAAGGATAACTCCGTCCTTGATTTTCATTCCAAGGGTGGTGGTACCGGTTTTGAGGATATTTTGGGATTCAGCGTTAAGTTCACTCATGATTCTAACCTTCGTTCAATTTGACCGAAAACAACGCACGGAAAAGGTCCGATTGTTGATATCGGAATAACTGATTTTGTTTATAAGGTTTAGGGAAATATAAACTGTTCAAGTTGACAAAAACATGTCTGGGTAACGACAGAAGTCCGGATTCAGTCATGTTTGACAGGGAATCTGTCGAGCGGAATTTCAATAACGTTTCCAGCATTCAGAGACTTTTGAACATCGATGATCCTCTGGTTCTCGCTTCCTCTGAATGCAAGCATTGCGTTCTTCTTGGATTCCACGAACCTTCCGTCGATGAGCACATCGATGTATGAAAGCATCTCTTCGGAGACCTCGCAGTTCGCTCTGCTGTCTCCCCTGATCTCCTCCCAGGTGAAACCGCTGTAGACCCAGATGTTCTTTTTCGGGAGTTCTTCGCGAATGCGTTTCAGCAATTTCACGAGTGTCCTCTGGTTTGCAGGTTCGAAAGGTTCCCCTCCGAGAAGGCTGAAGCCCGCCACATAATCGGGCCTGAGGGAATCGATGATCTTCTCCTCGGTCTCGGAAGTGTATTCCTCACCGTAGTCGAAGTTCCAGGTCTCGGGCTGGAAGCAGCCCTTGCAGTGGTGCAGGCATCCGGACACGAAAAGGGAGGTCCGGACGCCTGAGCCGTTGGCAACGTCAAAAAGTTTGAGAGCTCCGTACTTCATAGGTGAAGTACTCTCTCCTTGATCTCTTGGGTGCGGCCCTGGTTCCAGTACTGGGTGCCGATGTAGCCGCAGGTGCGCCTTGCGATGTTCATCTTGGTCTGGTCGGTGCATCCGCAGTTGGGGCACTTCCAGATGAGCTTTCCGTCGTCCTCGAGGACCTCGATCTCTCCGTCGAATCCGCAGACCTGGCAGAAATCGCTCTTGGTGTTGAGCTCTGCGTACAGGATGGTGTCGTAGATGAACTGCATCACGCTGATGACCGCAGGGATGTTGTTCTGCATGTCGGGGACCTCCACGTAGGAGATTGCTCCTCCGGGGGACAGCTCCTGGAACTTGGCCTCGAACTTGAGTTTCTCGAAGGCATCGATGTTCTCGGTGACGTGGACGTGGTAGGAGTTGGTGATGTAGCTCTTGTCGGTGACGCCCTTGATCTTTCCGAACCTCTTCTGAAGGGTCTTGGCGAACTTGTAGGTGGTGGACTCGAGAGGAGTACCGTAGAGGGAGTAGTGGATGTTCTCCGCCTCTCTCCATACCTTGTAGGCATCGTTGAGGTGCTCGAGGATCTGCATTCCGAACCTCTCTCCCTCGGGCTCGGTGAGTTTCTTACCGGTGACTTCGTAGACGCATTCCCAGAGTCCCGCATATCCGAGGGACAGGGTGGAGTATCCGCCGTAGAGGAGTTTGTCGATGGTCTCACCTTTTCCGAGGCGTGCGAGTGCTCCGTGCTGCCAGAGGATGGGTGCGACGTCGGAGGGGGTTCCGAGGAGCCTCTCGTGCCTGCATCTTAGTGCCTTGTGGCAGAGTTCGAGACGCTCGTCGAAGATCTTCCAGAACCTGGGAACCTTCTCCTCGGCGGGTACGTTGCCCTCGCATGCACTGCAGGCGACGTCGACGAGGTTGAGGGTGACGACACCCTGGTTGAACCTTCCGTAGTACTGTGCTTTGCCTTCGGCGTTGACGTAGGGTGTCAGGATGGAACGGCATCCCATGGGGGGATAGACGTTTCCGTTACCGTTGGAGTCGACCTTGAGCTGCTTCATGATCTTCGCGGAGAGGTAGTCGGGGACAAGCCTCTTCGCGGTACATTTCGCTGCAAGCTCGGTGAGGTAGAAGTAGGGGGATCCCTCGCGGACGTTGTCCTCGTCGAGGACGTAGATCAGCTTGGGGAACGCGGGGGTGATGAATGCACCCATCTCGTTCTTGACTCCCTGGATCCTCTGGTTGAGGACTTCCTCGATGA